>JAQVZT010000184.1 GCA_028708055.1 Methanothrix sp. | reverse complement strand
GATTGCTGCATTCTCCGTCAACTGCTATGTTTGCTCTGACGGTGCCTTTGCTCTCGGACGGACCTTCCGTTTCATCCACAGGTTCGGGATTTGCCTGCACCGGATATCCTTCGATCTTGACGAATCCACATGGCGATTTTTCGTTGCGAGACCAGGTTTCCGGCTGGGAATCGATTATTATGTAGTTTCCAGCGGGAACGATCTCGTTGGGGCGGGCGATCCACCAGGCATTGGCTACTCCCGAAGCGGACTGGGCATCAACCTGCCATGGACCGAAGGTCTCGCCATTGCCATCTTGCAGGCTGATGCTTCCTCCGGAATCTGTGCCCTGGCCATAGTTCCAGTGGTAGGTATCTATATAGGTGATCATATGCGGCTTTGAGAGGGTGAGAGTTGGGCTGCAGTTGGGACTATTTTCCACGGCCTCTATGTTCCAGCTGTCTAAGATTACCGCTCCGGCGGAGCCTGCGGCAGCGGAGGGCTGATCTTCGGGTCCAGATTCAGTTGATCCTGATTCATACGATCCCGATTTGTATGACCCGGATTCAGCTGATCCTGATTCAGTTGATCCTGATTCAGTTGATCCTGATTCAGTTGATCCTGATTCAGTTGATCCTGATTCAGTTGATCCTGATTCAGTTGATCCTGATTCAGAAGAACCAGAATCGCCCTGCAGAATGCTCTCAATCTTGGATCTTCCTGAGCCATCCTGCCCATCTTCGGACGGGATCGCTGAGGTGCCTGCTGATGTTTCAGTGGTGGGGCTCTTCCCAGTGGTTTCAACGGGCCAATCGACTGACTCTCCGATGGTGGTCACTCTTTTTAGCTCTGTGCCGTCTGAGAGGGTTACCGCTACTGCAAAATTGTACCCATCTATAAACCAACTTGAGTCTGCCGCATAGAGGTCGAATTGAACATCCCCGGAGAAGGTACCCAGGGATGGCACATGGGTATGATACAACTGCATTCCCTGGTCGAAGACGCCCAGAATGTAGTATCTGGTGGCAGCGGTGTCCCAGAATTGCCCGCCTTCGGGGTTGCCGTTCTCGTCAGATGTGTAAAGCAATATGGACTTTATCTCCACAGGATCGGGAAGGTCCAGACCGATGCGAAAATGTCCATCCAGGCTTCCATCAGGGTCCCCGTTGTCCCATGTGCCGACCTTATCATCGTCCTGGCCGATCCACCCGAACTGGTATATCTCCGATGCCGCTGCCGGCAACAGGCCTGCGACAAGCACCAATAGCGCTATTATCGCCAATTTCCTTTTAGCTATTTTCATTGGTTATCTTCTCCTCTTCTGTCTCAATGCCTTCATAGATTCATCTATCTTCCAAAGACTATGCAGACAAATCGCCCCAGAGCATTCGGGTGATGACCTGCAAATCACTTCCTAGTTGTTTTCTGAGGCAGGGACAAATATCTGCTGATACAATGTAGCTTATGTTTGACAAATAAAGTCTCCTATTTGCAGGAGAATAATGCAAACAAATATAGCTCCAAGCATTGGCATAGATTATAAATGCTTAAACACCATAATTAATCATTAGCTTTCCGCTTGTGCACAGGATACAGGATAAAGACAGTCCAAGGTGAGCAATTATGAATTGTGTATTCGATTCTCGAAGCTGCAATCAGGATTTTAGCTCAAACTATCGCGAGCTATCCGCAAAAAAGTTTGCAAATGCTTTCATTATGCTCCTTATCGCTTGTCTCATCTTATTGCAGCATTCCAGCTCGCAGGTTGATCCTGCCTACTGGGACCGGCCGTTTGATAAACCGCAGTACATGGTTCACTCAACAGACTCCAGAAATATTCAGAGCTGGAGGATCAGCGACGCGCCAAAAGATTGGGCACAGGAGAATTGGGCTTCAACCGGCATAATTGAAGTCCTGGGTCCTTTCAATAACCCAAGACAGCTATGCAATTGCATGGCGGCATCAGGAAAGGTCAATATGGAGACGTTCAATATCATCAGCTGTTCGCTTATGCCCAAAAATCCTGGCGAGAGCAAATTGCCCACAGATTGCCCGCAAATTGGATCAGGAACAGGCACCAAAACCGGATCTGAGCCAGGCACACCCGCCGGGCAGACAGAAGGTCCAAGCAATCTGGTTCTAGTCAGGAATCAGGTTAAGACCGAGGTTAAACAGGGGAATAAGTTCACACTTAGTCCACAAGATAAGCTTGAATTGAAGGCAAATTGCGATAGATTAGTTGATCTTTTTAGAGCCAATATGGGGAAAGACAGAGACCTCAATGCTGTGATATCCGCTGCAGCCCTGCTTCTGATGGTCAACATACGCGCCGAGTATGCGGAAACCATTGGTGCTATTTCAAAATCAATTGTAGTATGCGGAAAGCTTTACTCCGGCGGATATGATCAAACGCCGTCTAAACGATTTGAATCTGAGATTTCATCAGAGCTTCCTACTCAGTCAGAACTTCCTGCTCAAATCGAACTGCAATTGGAAAAAGGGTCAATGGTCCTGGAAGTGGTCAATGATCAAGCCCTCTTGAAAATTAATGCTGCCACTATGACGGTTTCTTCAATCGGCAAGAATACGTTCGCAGTGGTTTATGATCCTATCAATGGAATCGGGTTAGCTATCGCCTACCAGGATCCAATAAACATAACTCCCAAGAATAGCAGTCTTGCACCATTTGTACTGGGATCAGGTCTAATGGTTGCGATAGGCGAGGACAAAATTAGTCGAAATGTCCCTGTAAGTCAGGCTGTAGCCAATGGCACTGCTTCGGGGTCGGGAGCAACCGCGGGCGAGATAGGAGTCATTCGCACCCTTTCCTATCACGAGATCACCTCACAAACCGATACCATAGACTGCCATAACGGGGCAATGCCGGTCATCAGTGACTACGGCGAAAACGCGGCATTCATTGCCCATCCAGATGGAAGGGCGCACGTTTATGTGGTAAAGACTGATGGCACACAGCCACCGCAAGACGTTTTCTCTGTAGATTATGGCTATGATACACCGGTTGCCCTAAGCCCAGATGGCACAAAGGTCGCCGCCGGTGCTCAGGGGCATCTCGGATTCGCAGATGTATCAAGCGGAAGGATAACCGATTTCTCCTATGATGGGGGATTGGGTGATTTCAAGATCACAGACTCAGGCCAGGTATATTTCCTTGCCTGGGGAGATGTCAAAATCGTCACGGATCCGGATATTCATGTAACCCGCGGTCTGTGGAGGGTGGACTTCGATGGCAGGAGATTGACTCCGATTGCAGCTTTCGATAAGATTGCTGCATTGCTGGGGGTCTCGCCGGATAGCGTCACACCCACAAATGCTGGTATACTGGATCTGTCTTCCGAGGGGTCACGCATAGTATTCTCTGTTTCAAGCGAGAAGGGAAAACATATCCTGGGCATCAACTCAGATGGAACCGGATTGAAAGAGTATGTTTTTCCCAGGGATTACATGTGGAGCATTCTGGATATCGGGATTAGCGGAGACGGCTCAAAAATATTCTATATCATAAACCCCAACCCCTGCTGCTCCACACCCCAGGAGGTGGGCGTGATCAACTTCGATGACTATGACAGACAGGTGCTGATCAATGGCACCGGGCCGACGCAAGATCTAGGAAAACTTAGCTATGATGGTTCCCTCCTCCTCGTGGGCAGCGGTCATGGCTGGTTGGTTGATACCAGGACAGGTGCAAAGCTTGAGCTGACAGCATTGGGTGGCTGGGATAGCGACGATCGGGCATTGGTGGGAGATGAAATGTATCTTCCATCCATGAATGGAAAGGCAACCAAGTTCCTTTACCTGCAAAAGGACAAAAAAGACATTTGGCAGCTAGCCATTGCAGAGATGAACCCCCCCAGCCTTAAAGAGGCTCCGATTATAACGAATCCGAAGATAGATCCGCCTTTCATTCTCAGCAGGGAAATATCTGCTGCAAATGTGAGCGCTTCCATTGCTGCGAGCAATACAATAGTTGCAGTCGGAACGGAGTTGCTTTTAAACGGCTTGAGGGATGAGAGCGGCAGCGGCAAGATGTCGCTGCACTCGGCTGGCGGTGGGGTATTTGCGGGCGCAATCGAAGGCAATAGAGACGCATCGATCGGTACGAGAATTGTGAGGTTGAAGGCAGAAGTAATAGGAAACGATGGCATGCGGCATGCTACTGCAGTTGACTTATGGCCTTTTGCCGTGGCAGAGAGCAAAGATCAGGCCACGGACATGATCAATACCCAACCGCCGACTTTGCAGCTTTTGCAGCCGATGGTTATGCCTCCAGCAAGTTCCTCTCCGCCGATCCAAGAGGAAGGGCAAGATGATGGACAAGAGGAAGAAGAAGATGGACTGAATGGGACGATCATCAATTTGACAGGAATTTGGAGCTGCAATGACGGAGGAGTCTATTACATCCGGCAGATTGGCGATAATATCTGGTGGTTTGGGGAAGAGCCCGCGGAAAATCGGCGCTGGGCTAATGCCGCTTGCGGAACTATCAGCGGCAGGAATTTAATGATAAAATATGCGGACGTTCCAGCGGGCACATCTACCGGCTATGGAACGATCGAAATGGATATTGTCTCGAACGATGAGCTGATGGCAAAGGACAAGCCAGCGAGCTACGCCGGATCGCAATGGGTTCGTGTGCGATGATCGCCAGAGATCCTGAGCCGCCTGTGAGAGCAATCGCGGACTGACCTGGCAAAATGCGGCCAATACGCCTCCAAAGGCCGCAACTGCCCAATACGCCCAGAGATTCTATTCATTTCTGAATATCCAGAACCGCCGCTCCCGTGATTTTGCCCTGCCGCAGGTCGTCCAGAGCCAGGTTGGCGTCCTCCAGGCGATAGGTCTGCACGTCGGTCTTCACCGGCACTCTGGGGGCGATCTCCAAAAACTGCTCGCCGTCCTGACGGGTGAGGTTGGCCACGGAGCGCAGCACCCGCTCCTCCCATAAAATCTCGTAGGGAAAGGAGGGAATATCGCTCATGTGTATCCCACCGCAGACGATGATGCCGCCCTTGGCTGTGGCCCGCAGGGCGGCGGGGATCAGAGAGCCGACCGGGGCAAAGATGATCGCCGCATCCAGAGGATGGGGCGGCATCTGGTCTGAGCCGCCTGCCCAGGCAGCCCTGAGCCGGAGGGCAAACTCCTGGGCGCTCCTGTCACCGGGTCTGGTGAATGCGTAGACCTCTGTACCCATGTGGGCGGCCACCTGGCAGAGTATGTGGGCCGCCGCTCCAAAGCCGTAGATTCCCAGGCGCTGTACACCCCCTTCCATAGTGGCCAACCTGTAGGACCGGTAGCCGATCAGCCCGGCGCACATAAGAGGAGCAGCTTCCGCGTCACTGTAAGAGGGCGGGAGGGAAAAGCAGTACCTTCTGTCTGCGACTGCGTATTCGGCGTAGCCCCCGTCCAGGGTGTAGCCGGTGAACCTGGCGTTGTCGCATAGGTTTTCCCGGCCCTTTTTGCAGTAGTTGCACAGGCCATCGGTGAATCCGAGCCAGGGAACACCGACTCTCTGGCCGATGGCAAACCGATCTGCTTTTTTGCCGCTTTTCACCACTGTGCCCACGATCTCATGGCCGGGGATGAGGGGCAGCTTGGGGCCGGCAAGCTCGCCGTCCAGGATATGAAGGTCGGTGCGGCAGACTCCGCAGGCGTGCACCTTGATGAGAAGC
>JAQVZT010000183.1 GCA_028708055.1 Methanothrix sp. | reverse complement strand
TCATCCGCTCTGCAAAGCGTCAGGCTAAAATGGGAACGGTGGGCGTCCTGGCAGCAGGCACCGCAGACATTCCGGTCGCAGAGGAAGCGGCAGTGGTGGCCGAAGAGATGGGATGCAATGTCATCTCCGAATACGATGTGGGTGTGGCCGGAATTCACAGGCTCTTTCCCTGCCTGGAGAGAATGGCTGATGTCGATGCACTCGTTGTTGCAGCAGGAAGGGAAGGAACGCTGCCTGCAGTGGTGGCGGGACTGGTAGAGGCTCCGGTAATAGGCCTTCCGGTATCCACCGGGTATGGTCTGGGCGGAGGAGGCCAGGCCGCCCTGTACTCCATGCTTCAGTCCTGCTCGGTCCTGACGGTGGTCAATATAGATGCTGGCTTCGTAGCCGGAGCTTTTGCTGCGAAGATCGCCAGACAAAAAGCATATAGTCAAAAACAGCTATAGATTATTGCCAGAAAAGTATTTATATGATCAACCGTTTGATTAGATACGAGCGGGTACACACATCTTTTTCACTAACCCCCACTCCCCTACCCGCTCTTAAATTATCATAATCGATGAGCTGTTGTCCTATTTATGCCACTCGATCCACCCCAGTTTCTCCCATTTCTCCAATCGTCGTTTGGGGAATTTGGCATCGCTGATCTGAGCGCCCCCCGGCTGGTAGGTGGTCTTTTTATCCTTATCCTCATTGGTGAACTCTTTCTTCACAATAAAATATCCCATCCTCTCACCATATCCAACTTTATTACTATTAATATACCAAACACACTAAAATACCTTTGCATAACAGAAGAATGTCTCTGGGGAGATCCAGAGCGAGAGCCGGGATGCCAGCCAGTCGGCCCTCGCCCCAGGCGCTGAATGGACGCATGGAATAGCTCATATTCCAATGTACTTTTCCTTAATCAATTTTATTTACTTAAGGATTTCGGTGCACTTCAAGAGACTGATCGCCTCAATCCGCGCTCCAGATTCCTGTCCGTAATCCCTGATTCTCTGAATAATATGATCAACCATCCCTCCAGAGGTCATGATGATGCAGTTCTTGCCCAGGAGCGCTTTGAGTATGCACTTGTCGATGACGCCGTAGGTAAAATCCATTGATATGCCGCACCGTTCCGCCATGGCTTTGGCGCTGTTGCCCATAGCGCCCCTGAATCCGGCAGGAATTGTTTGCAGCACCTCTACGACCTGTTTTTCATCCACCTCGTCCACATTGCAGATGTAGATCCTGCCCCATTCCTCAGTCCGGCTTTTAGGCCCCAGAAGATCGCAAAGCTCAAGAATGTTCTTTGGCGGCGCAGACCTCTGAGCAATGCCCCGACCAGCCAGCTCCTGATAGAGTTCCACCACGAGAGGAAGCTTGAGGCGGGCTCCCTTAATCAGTTCGGCATCTCCGAAAACCTCCTGCCCCGTTCCCCGCCGCACTACGCTGCCCTCCTTCATGAGGATGACCTCATCCGCCCAGCGATAGGCCAGGTCCACATCATGAGTGGAGATGATGAGTGTCTTTCCTCCGTAATTCAGCTCATCGAGCATCTCCATGATCTCCTCAGAGCTAGCAGGATCAAGGTTGGAGGTGGGCTCGTCGAGGATCATCACATCCGGCTCCATGGCGAGGATGCCGGCTATGGCCACCCTCTTCTTCTCCCCGCCGCTGAGGTGATGCGGCGGACGGCGCTCGTACCCTGATAGACCCACATACTGAAGAGCAAATCCCACGTACCTGCTGACCTTCTCTGCTGCGTAGCCTAGATTTGTGGGGCCGAAGGCCACGTCCTGGAAAACGGTTGGCGCAAACAGCTGGTCATCGGAGTTTTGAAAGACCATGCCTACTGCTCGCCGAATTGACCGAAGGCTGGCGGCATCGTAACTCATTGGCCTGCCCCGGAAGAGGACTTCACCCTCGCTGGGCCGCAGTATGCCATTGAACATGAGCATGAGAGTGGATTTGCCGGCTCCGTTGGGTCCGACCAGGGCTACCTTCTTTCCTTCCTGCAGTGAGATGCAGACATCTTTCAGTGCCTTTGTCCCATCTCCATAAGAGTAGCAGAGACTTCTCGTTTCAAGGATAGTTGTCATAGTAGCCTCACAGGATCAGAGCGTTCCTGGTTAAAACTGCTATGGCAGCTGCCGCCGCCAGATAGACCGCCACGGCAAGAATCGCCCCGAATTTCGCCGCATCTGCATGATCCATAAGATCGAGCTTTCCGTCGTAACAGCGGGAGTCCATAGCTACAATGAGCCTTTCACCCTGCTCCCAGGAACGGAGGAATAGAACGCTGCTGAGCATGGAAAAGGAGCTTAAAGTGCTTTTAAACCCTGCGTCCCCCAGACGCATCACCTGAGCGCTGTGGATCATGGCAGCCTGATCCAAAAAGACAAAGATATATCGATACATCAGCATGGAAAGCTCGACCAGAAATCCGGGCAATCCCAGTGACTTGCCGATGGAGAAGATCTCCAGCATGGGAGTGGTCAGGGCTATGAAGAGCAGGGAGCACATTCCCCCGAAGGTCCTGGCGATAAGAAGCAGAGCCAGGTTTGCTCCATCTTCTCGAATGCCCAGATCAATCCCCAGGACATGAAAAGCAAATACTTGCTCTCCACCGCCATGCATGAAGGCCACAACTACCGCGCTCAGAATAGAGAACGAGGAAGGAATCAATAGCAATGTGCAGTAAAAGCGCTCGGGGATCTTGGCCAGCCTCATCGTTATAAGGCTCATGGTAAGGGCTATGAACAGAGGCGCAATCGGCGAAGATGAGGCGACGCAGAGGAGCATAGCTCCCAGGCCAAGCAGCAGCTTGAGCTTGGGGTTGGTCTCCCGCAGAGCACTGGAGTGGGCATAGTCATCTAGCAGATCGTGCATTCAAATTTCCTTCTTGCCCCTCGTAACTGGCGGCGGCCTTTGCCTTTGCCAGACCGCGATAGTAACCAAGGAAATAGCCGATGATGATCGAGCCGAAGGCCGCCTGCAAGGCGAAGAGCAAGCTTTCTATTTCTCCGCTGGGAGGCGTCCATATGCTCTCTGCCCAGGGCTGATAAGATCCTCCGGTAAGGTCATCGATTACCGCCTCCGGTTTATCATCTGCGCCGCTCCACTCGTGATTTCCCGTGGAGCTGGTATATGCAAATGCGGCAATGAATAATACGAGAACTGAAATAGTTATATACTCCAGTTTCATGAAGATAACTCCCTTAGTTTTTTTATAACATCTGGCGATGTCACATTGAGCTTTAAGAGGACATCGCTCCTGAGCTGGACGATATACTTGAATAAGAGCGCACTAACAACGCCCTCGACAATGGCCAAAGGAACCTGTGTAATGGCAAAGACGGCGAGGAAGGCCTCAAAGGATGCCAGAACGCCACCTGTGGCTGCTGGAAAGGCCAGAGCAAGCTCAATAGAGGTGACGATATAGGTAAGCCAATCTGCTAGAGTCGCCGCTAAAAATACCGCGACGTACATATTCACATCCCGTTTCATGCAAACCTTGTAGACCAGATAGCCTGCTAATGGTCCAACTATTCCCATTGAGAATGTATTTGCTCCCAGGGTAGTCAGGCCGCCGTGAGCCAGAAATATGGCCTGGTAGATAAGGACAATGATCGATAGCAATGAGGTTATCCAGGGACCGAAGAGTATCGCGCCTATGCCCGTGCCGGTAGGATGGGAGCAGCTTCCCGTAACGGATGGCATCTTCAGTGAGGAAAGAACGAAGATGAAGGCACCGGATACCGCCAGCAAAGGAAGAACATCGCGGTTGGATTTTATCAATCCGCTCATCTTGTAGGCTCCATAAACCACTATGGGAAGCGAGAGCGCATACCAGAAGACGCACCAGTTGAGTGGCAGGAAACCTTCCATTATATGCATTACATCACCATTGCAATGGCAAACATACTCTGCTATATAAAGTTATCTTGTCTTATGACCAAATTAGTTTAACTAATGCATTTTGGTTGCCGGGTCTTCGGAGAAATGAAATGTGTTGCCGCTAAAGTTCAACTGCCAATCTTGCTGCGCACCCGGTCCTGGCGTGCTGCGGCGCAGCATCTCTGAACGACCGGGATGCGCTCGTGACAGATGCAACAATCAATCAATTAATGAATAATAATTGTGATATATAAATTTCAGGTTTATCTTGATAATGATCTGTAAAGAGATTCTCTTAACAAAAAGCAGTATTATCTAATCGAATAATGTCGATTTCCAGCACATCTTGATGCTAAAATATTTAGAAGTAATGACGCAATAAGTACAAAATTGATGGAATGATATTATAGAATAAAGACAAATTTATAAGATAACTACCAGTATCAAAGTTACCATTAATAATTAATTTTAATAGACTCATGCACAATTTAGATATATTAATTAGTAATAGCGTTACATATTGAACTTTGGTTTGTGTGCAGAATTATCTCAGTTCACAACTCCAGAAAGCAGAATATCGCTGAATGCAATGAAAAGAAGAATCCGATTCATTCGATTTCGATTGGCATAGGATTTATGTTGCGATCGCGATCCGATCGGCTGTAATAACAACATATTGGGAGGATCAGAACAATGAATTATGCAATTTGTTTGCAGAAAAATCATAATAGAGCCATAGAACGTATCTCGAATAAGAATGAACAATCAGAATGCAGGCAGATAATTCTGGCGAAGCGCATATGTCTTTTGCTCTTCCTGCTCACTGTCTCGGCAATGTCTGCTCAGGCAGACTGCACGGATCTTGCATTTTCCATTACCAGTCCAACAAACGATTACTCAATAGCAGTCTGCAGTCCAAATCCCTCATACTTTAAGGCAACTATATCCAATATCAATTCTGCCGGAGTCGACTGCACAGCTTCCGGCCTCAAGGCCACGGTCACCCTTCCAGTAGGGTTTAAATATAGCGCAGGATCAACGGAAATTCAATCTCCAAGCGACGGTTCAACTGTTTCCACTACGGACCCTGCGATCAGCGGCCAGACCCTAACCTGGAATCTTGGAACAACTCCAGGAAACCTGGGACCGGGTTCTTCTGCTGCGATCACCTTCGGCATCAATGCCGACTGCAAGGCTGATCCTGCCAGCGGCCAGCCGATTAACCTGGCAATAGATTATACAATGGGCGTGCACAAGACACCCTCAGCAGTCAGCACTCCTAAGACCATACTCATTAAAAGAGGTCAGCTCAACGTAGAGAAGGTCCCGATCACAACGCCAAATTCCGGATCGGTTATCACTGCCGCCGTTGGCGACTATGTGGAATGGAACCTGGTGGTTAGAAATGCCGCAGCCGGAGACGCAGCAGGACCGCTTTATAACATAAAGCTCTCAGACCAATTAGACTCAGGACTGGAGTTTGTCTCCATAACTGCACCTGCCGGTGACACCAGCACGGTCATCACCCCAGGAAACCCGGCCGCCGTCTCGATTCCTGGCCCGATAAATCCAGGAGAAACCTGGACGGGAGTGATCAGGGCCAGGGTAGCAGGATGCAGCAACCTGGTAGAGACGGTAACCGGTTCATGGGGCTGCAACCCTGAAGCCGACTGCACCGACTCAGTCTTCAACTTCTCTACCAAGGGCAGCATAAAGATCATTCTTTGGAAGCCAGATCTTGATATAGCTCCCGTTTTCAGCAGCGGCAGCTCCTACATCATCCCATACTGCTCATATCAGACTGTAACCCTGCATTATGATAATAGAG
>JAQVZT010000182.1 GCA_028708055.1 Methanothrix sp. | reverse complement strand
GGTTGCACGCCATTCAGGAGATGCCCATAGCCTTTGGACTGAAGGCCCTGATCGTCGTTACGATAATGAACGATAAGGGTGGCAGAAGCCCCGATGAGATCGAGGATGCGGTCCGAAAGGTACCTGGTGTTGAATCAGTAGAGGTGGAAGAGGTAGGACTCCTCTGAAACCATTCTCTTTACAGTTGGGCTTGTAGATCAGTGGTAGATCGCCGCCTTCGCAAGGCGGAGGCCACGGGTTCGAATCCCGTCAAGTCCATGATCACATGAAGTTTTATTAAAATCCTATTTAAATCCTATCGAGAAATGCAGAAGGAAAGTCTATTTTTCACTGCTTTACCAAAATGTTTTTAAAAAAGTTTAATGCCACAGGATTGCCTAGCTGGCATTTCCAGATGCAACTACCTCGATTTGTGCAGCATCGGCGAAGGTTCCTGCTGCTTCCAGAGATGATGCGGCGATGTCCACGCTGTAAATGCCTGGCGGAACATTAACCGTCCAGTCTTTGGAGTACTCATTCTCTGATGTCCGAATCAGGTTGAGCTTAACTATATCTTTGCCTGTGGAATCCTTGATGGTTGCTGCGGCAGTCAGCTGCAATTCCTTCTGTTCCTCCGTAGAACCATTCAGGGCAAAAGTGGCTGTGATCTTTACAGTGCTTGCCTGATTTGCCTGAGCAGGAGTGACATTGAGGCTCTTGAGGAGCAACTCTGCGGCGACGGAGGCGCTGCCCTGTCCGGCCGTGTCTGTGGCTTTATCCTGCTTCTCGAATTGCGAGGTGGTCTGTCTTTCTACTTTTGGACCAAATGGAATCGGATCGTCGCTCATGGGCTGGCCATTGATAAATGCATTGGCGCTCTGCCCCCAGTCTCCTTCTTTCTCGCAGGATACACACTCAGCGGATGCATGGGACATTAGCGCAACAATGCTTAGCAGGAATACCATGCCGATCAGTATAAATGTTGAATATTTCATAGCTCATCCTCGTATTCTATTTATATCATCCTGACGCTTAAAGATATCCGGTAGAATATGGCCGGAGCAATGAGACCTCTTCGGATTTTGGCGCTGGCGGACCTGCATGACCGCATCGATATGCTGAGCAGGCTGGAGGGTATTGATGCCGACCTCATCGTCTTTTGCGGCGATCTGCACAATGGCGGCAGCAAGGAGTCGTCCCGTCCAGCAGCTCTATCTCTGGCCCGCCTGGGCGCTCCAGTGCTAATCGTTCCCGGAAATATGGACCACAAAGATGTGGTTCCCGATCTATGGGTGCAGGCAGGACTGCAAATGCTCCATCGATCCTTTTCTCGCCATGCAGGCCTGGGCTTCCTGGGCATGGGCGGAATTGTAGCGAGAGACCCCAGGCGTCTGGGAGACCCAGCCCGCTACTATCATCAGGATGGCGAGGTTTATGAGAACCTGAAAGCGATCTATCCGAAAATAGCCGATACAAAAATCAAGATAATAATCGTCCACCAACCGCCTCGGGGAGTGCAAGATACTCTTTACAATGGGGAGAGCTCAGGATCGGTCAGCCTGCGCCGTTTCGTAGAGGAGCATCAGCCGGACGTTGTTCTCTGCGGGCATATTCATGAAGCGAGGGGAATAGGCCTCATCGGCACCACCAGGATTGTCAATGTGGGAGAGATGCGTCGGGGATTTGGGGCACTCATCGATATTGGTAACGGCATAGATGTAGAACTTATCCAGTTTTAAACGGCAAACTTGATGGTGGCCAGGGAAATGTTCAGGGATGTGATAAAGGTTTGAGAGAAGAGATCGATCGAGTTATAAGAGCCATGCAGGCCCTGAAAGATCTAGTCCCGAGTGGTGGGCTCAGGAATCTGGATCAGGTCATATCTGAGATGGACGGGATGATCTCCCCGGAGTTTCAGCCCTATTTCCTGGCAAACACTGCACTGAGCCTGCTGTTCGTTTGCGATAGATGCGGCCGATGCTGCCGGGAGGAAAAGGTCATTGCCGTTACCATCGAGGACTGCCGCAGGATCGCCCGGTACCTGGGCGTATCCTTAAAGAGGTTCATGAAGGACTACACGAGGCCCCATGAGCTGAAGAGCGAGCTTGTGGGATCGGCAAGAATGCTCAAAAAAGCACCGGGCGAGTCATGTCCTTTTTATGATCCTGCTCTGCCGGGCTGCCGTATCCATTCCGCAAAACCACAGGTCTGCATAGCAGCACTCTACCTATCGAAAATGAATCTGCTCATATGCGAGGAGCAGAAAAAGGTCAACAGATTTCCCATATGCTCAGCCGACGGAAAAATGAGGGCCAGGATAGCGGAATTGTCTTCGAGAATCAAGGGGGATGCCGGTGCCAAGAAGCAGCTGGACCAGCTCTTTGAAGGCGCAAGGGACGAGGCCGAGCTATTTCATCTTCTTCTCCGCCTCAAAGGCATGCAGATTTACTTTGGAGATGAGAGAGCAACGCTGCTGGCCAGGAGGCTGGGGCTGGCAAGGGTGCCGGGAGACAAGGAAATGAGGGGAGCGGCACTGTTGTATGCGTTAGAGATCACTGGACTAATGATAGATAATTGAATGGTCCTGCGCAGGAGGCTCAAATTATTCTGCCAACTAAGTATCCTCAAGTGGAACTATTTCGAGATGATGATGATGCAAAAAGAATCTATGGCATTCTTTACTAGTCAAGCAAACGCTTTGCGACGGAGAAATGATATCATTGATTTTATCAGATACTCTGCAGCTTGCTGCGATGTGTACGACAGCAATCTGATTCATAGCGCCAAGCAGTTTAATTTATTTTATATAAAATTTTTACTGATATCTATTAATATCCAAAAGATTTATATTTGATTGTTGGTAGTAAGGCGTGATGGCTTCGCGGATATTAAATTATTCATTGAATGTTGCTCTCCTAACATTAGTTTTATGCGCAGCAACGGTTGCTGCCGAATCTCAATTGGAATTGAGGTCTGGTGATATACTCTATTCTCCTGTTTTAGATTCCAATGAGAAATATAGTTATTCAAACGTCGAGTGGATTTTATATAAGATTGAAATCGAAAATAATAAAGACAACGAACCAATAAAAGTCCAAATAATGAATCATGCCGGTGGAAATTTTAAATTCAATTGGAGAATGGATAAAAAGAGGAGTTCAAGATCAATAGATTTCTATATAAATGGATATTATAAATCCTCTTGCAAGAGTGACAAATGGTCTGAAGAACCCGTTGGATTCATCATAAATAAAAGCGATGAATTGGAGCTGCGATTAACTAGTACAAATTTAAAAGGAGGGTGGATTGAGATAGCATTTCCCAAACAAGAAAACATTGGTTCGAGTCCAACTTACGAGAATAAGACGGCCAATGAGTGCAATATATCAGCCGGTGCAAATTTGTCGATGATAATTGATGTTCTTAAAAAACCCTGCAAATCCGTCCATATTGAAAGAAATACAAACCTCCAAAATGTAATATATGCGCTAGATCAATTGCAAAATGATGAACATTCACAAGAAAATGTATTTGATAAAACATTATATTTGCAGAATGGGGATTACAATGGAAATATTGAAATTAATGCAGAGGACTTTTTAATTAAGCCTGAATTAGGCGCAGAAGCAGTTATAATTTCATCTAATTACAATCAGTTTAATATTTTGATAAATAATACACATAGCGTATATATTGAAGGTATCAGCTTGAAAAATGGCGATTATGGCGTATGCATACATTCAAGCAATAATTGTAGTATATATAATAGTTTCATTAGCGATTTTAAATATGCAGGGCTCCTAATAGTGAATAGTACAGATAACGAAATACAAAACAATATTATAGACTCGGCAATCGCTAAAACTGATGGATTGCAGCTAGACAGTTCAACTAATTTTTTGGTTAGGAACAATAGTATTCATGTAAGCAATTTTGAATATTACATAGATAATCAAACAGGGACTAGCTCACTTGATATCAATAATATCTATATAAAAAAAGAGAGAGGCAATAATTATATTGATATAGATGACAATCAAATAGAATACTATTGCAATGACTCCATGATATGCCATAAGTATAGAGATAACAGCTGCTATCATTCGCCATTGGCAACAAAAAATAATATCTGGTGGCTGGAATAATGCGATCAGTTTTCCGACTTTTAATTATTGGCATAATTTTTCTGCTAATATTTACATCTATTGTAGACTGCGTTTGGATTCCATCACGTCCAAAGGAAGTGTCTCCTGTGCCAACATACTCTGCGAGTACTCAGATTCACCCAGATCAAGGAATTGGTGAGGGTTCAAAATCAGGTGGTTCCTCCTCTTCGCTAGGTTCGTCATTGCCGGCGGGATTTGATCCGAACGATTACAGCTCTGATCAAATACAGATCTATCAAACAATAAGCCCGAATAATAACCGCTTCTTGCCAATTAAAAAATATAAAATAAAAATAGATATGAAAGGTGTAAGAAGGGAATTGAGGAATATACTGATAATGGAAAAGGTTGACTCTGGTATCATAATTGATTCCCTAGAATCCCCCGTGATATATGATAGATTTAATAGTTCAGACCATATATTTTTAAATAAAACTGATTATTATCTAAAAAATAATACTATATTTCTTAATGTCTCGAAATGGAAACCTCAATATCATATAACCTATTCATATAATATCACTACCCCAGGTCAAATCGGAATATACGGGCTTCAAACCAATGTGAGATTTATTGATGCAGAACCTAAGATCCAAGATACAGAATATAATCGTGATATTGAGGTAAAACCTTATGAATTTGAGGTAAATGTTGACGCAGAGCGACTGAATATTTATGCCGGAACACCTATGGTGCTGAATTATTATATAAAAAACAGCTATCCATGTTCTCTCGATGCATATCCCTGCAAAATCGTTTTAGAAACTTCTGATCAATACGATATCTATTTAGATAGATCATGCTATAACAGCAGGCAGAAATACAATGGCAGCATAATAAAAAACTGGATTATAAGTTCCGACAATTATACTGTCGTACGAGTCATCATTGTACATAAACAAAGTGGTTCACGGTTATTGCCTACTATCACAATTGAGGATGATCCAAGTCACTTCGATAAAGAGATAGTTGTGGAAGATAGAGTCTTTAGGCTAATTGAACAATATTATCCCGCACTATCTATATTACTTGTTATTTTATCGCTATTTTTTTATGGATTGGAAATTCGCTATCTTGGGAGAGAATTGGCGCAAAAACATGGACATAATCCTAAAACTAGAAATTATAGAGAGATAGCAATATTTGTATTAATTGCAGCATTAATTACAATAATTTCGGGCATATTTTTATATACAGGAACCAGCTCTCTCCCACATATAGTTTTTTCTATAATTCTAATAGTATGCATTGTGGGATTAGTGATTTTAACGTTTGACGAATAACCTCACACATATTTTTTATTGCCCACTCATTGGCAGGCAGCCAGAGTCCAGAAAAACCAAAAATCTTTGGCGAAAGCAGATTTTTCTTCTCCAGATTCTGACCATCAAATCCAATTGATCCACAACCACCTCTACAACAACCTTTATTTCCCATAACATAAACCACACCCCTATCATATTATGAGGAATGCTATGCGACTTTCCATGGATTTAGAGCTACAGGATGTACCAGGTCAGCTTCTCTTGGCCTTGCAGCCCTTTAAGGACAACAAGGCCAACATCATCAGCGTGGTCCATCA
>JAQVZT010000181.1 GCA_028708055.1 Methanothrix sp. | reverse complement strand
ACTCTTGATGCCAACCATCCGCTCTCCGAGCAGACCCTTACCTTTGAGATAACACTGGTCGAGATATCAAAAAGCAAGCAAGAGGCAGAAAAATAGGCTGCGCATATCCTGGAATGGATGGCGCCCATCTGTTGCGTACCACATATTTTTATAGTCGATCAAGGGATAACAGGCCGCAGGTGATGGGAAATAATAGACGAACAAAAAATTGATATATCATCGAGGAAGAACAGGCTTGCAGATAATGCGCACTGCCGTTCGGAGGGGACGGCAGTAATTATAAATAAGGTGGGAAACAAACTTGGCAGACCGTGCAGCGGTATTTATTGATGGAGCTTATTTAACCAAGATATTGGATGTCGATTTCGGCAAGCCCAAGATCGACTTGGCTGGTTTTTCGGATATCCTCTGTGGAGATTATGAGAGACTGAGGACCTACTACTATAATTGCATGCCTTACCAGAGCTGTCCTCCAACTGAAGACGAGCGCCGCAGATTTGCCTCGATGGATAAGTTCGTCTACACATTGAGAAAGCTTCCCAGGTTTGAGGTCAAACTGGGTCGACTGGGATGTGTGGGCGGAGAATTCATTCAAAAGAGGGTGGACATCGCTCTGGCTGTGGATCTGGTGCGGCTTAGCTGCGGCAGAATGATCAGGAAAGCAGTTATAGTCACCGGAGATAGCGACTTTCTGCCAGCCATTGAGGCGGCGAAGGAAGCCGGTGTGCTGGTGACGCTTTACTACTCGCAAAGTTCAATTCATGACGAGCTGCTCTCCGCGGTTGATGAGAGTGCAGTCATAGGGCAGGAACTCATAAGCCAGGTGACCAGATAGTATTTTGGAATGAATGCCAAAGAAATAAAAAAAGTTGATTCGAAGCCGCAGAGTTTCTCTGCGGCTCTGGGTCGCTTCAGCTCTTTTTCGCCGTTTTATCATCTTTGGCATAGACATCCCGCAGATCCACGACCTTCTTTGACTTTCCGGCCGTTCTGGGAATGGAGCCCATCTCCACCAGTTCAATCTTGCTTCTCACATTCAGCACCGACTTCAGCCGGTCTTCCGCCTTCTTCCTGATCCTGGCAAGGTCGGACAGCTCGCCTGTGAAAGACTCTTCCTTCAGCTCCACCTGAATGCTGATCTCATCCAGGCCATGCTTCTTTCTGTCCACGACCACCTGGAAGTAGTTGCCAATCTCAGGAATGCTGACCAGCACATCCTCAATTTGGCTGGGGAAGACGTTGATTCCCCGCACGATGAGCATATCATCCGCCCGGCCCAGGAATCTGTGCAGCTTCCTGCTGGTGCGCCCGCAGCTGCATTTCTCTTCCATGATGTAGGTTACGTCACCGGTGTGGTATCTGATGAGCGGCATGGCCTCTTTGGTAAGCGATGTGACGACCAGCTCGCCCGGCTCGCCCGGAGCGCAGGGCTGCTCATTCTTGTCCAGGATCTCAATGAGGAAGTGGTCCTCCCAGATGTGCAAACCGTTCTGCTCCTGGCACTCAAAAGCAACTCCCGGCCCCATCATCTCCGAGAGGCCGTAGGAGTCAAAGGCTTTGATGTGCAGGGCCTCTTCCAGCTCCTTTCTGGACTCATCCGACCAGGGCTCGGCTCCAAAGCAGCCGATGCGAAGCTTGAGCTTGTCGACCACACCCTTGGCCTTGGCGGTCTCAGCCAGATAGAGGGCGTATGACGGAGTGCAGTGCAGCACAGTGACTCCAAAATCCATCATGATCTCAAGCTGCCGTTCTGTGTTGCCCACACCGGAGGGAACGGCCATTGCACCCATGCGTTCGATTCCGTAGTGCACACCCAGGCCGCCGGTGAAGAAGCCGTAGTTCACCGCATTCTGGAAGATGTCGCCCTTCTCGACCCCGACCATCGTGAAGTCCCTGGCCATGAGGTCGGACCAGGTTTCGATGTCCTTGGCGGTGTAGCCGACTACGGTTGGCTTTCCGGTGGTTCCGGATGAGGCGTGCACCCGCACCACCTCTTCCCTGGGAACGGCAAAGAGGCCAAAGGGATAATTGTCCCTCAGATCCTGCTTTCTTGTGGTGGGCAGCTTTGCCAGGTCCTTGAGGCTCTTGATGTCCTGAGGGGTGATGCCCGCCTGCTTGAATTTGTTCTGGTAAAAAGGAACGTTCCTGTAAACCTTCTCTACAACGGACTTGAGGCGCTGCAGTTGCAGCTCTTCAAGCTCCTTTCTCTCCATGAGTTCCTGTTTCGGTTGCCAGTAATTCATTTTCATACCCTGATGATATTGGTTTATTCTTTCTGCGTTGTGTTCAGTGCTGTTTTCGTTAATGCGCTCTTTGGTGCGCTCTGCACTAGGTTTCGTCTATGCTATGTCGTGCCATGATAGGAAACGTCAGGGTATATCAATAATTCCATTGCTGCCAAAAAAATCGGCAAGGATTCCCTGGCAGCTATATAGAATAAACGGAAGCAGGAAAAATGGCTCGAAAAATCAAAAGTGCCTGCTGAAAGAAATAAGAGATGCAAAGGGCGACTTGCTCTCATCGCCCCTGCATCATCTTCTTGATCTGCCTCTGCAAGCCGTCCAGCTCTCCTTTGCTGTACAGGTAGTACCCTCCGCCGATGGCAATGAGTAGCACCAGTATTATTGCGACTATGAGCCAGTTGCTCTTTGCCTTCTCCACGCTTACCGTCTTGCTCAGATCATCCAGGCTGATCCTCGTCAGTCCGATGTCCTTGGGCTTGTAGCTGAAGCTGATTGTGGAGTTTTCACCGGCCTTGACTGTGGCATTCTCAGAGTCTACCACTGTGCCGTTGGCCAAGAGCTCCAGGAGACGGGTGTCTTCCTTGCTGGCCACATTCTGCACAATGGCAGTGATCTTGATATCGCTTCCAACATTGGCCTTCTCAGGCACAGTCAGATTCACGACCTTCAGAGCCGATGTTACCCTGATATTCTTGGTCGCAGAGCTGTAGCCCTCTTTATCCGCCTTCAGGATATGCTCGCCTATGGCGCTGGCGGAATAGGCCATCGTTCCCTGTGCCGCGGTCTGGCCGATATTCTCATCATCCAGGGACAGTGACGCAGCGTCCACCGGCGTCTGGTTGATGCCCTCGACCACGGTGATCAGGAAGTTTTCTCCCTTTATGACCTCTGGCGGGGCATTTATGACGAGCTGGTTGGTGAGGGTCGCATTGGCTTTCTCGAAGGCAGAAGCCTTGGCCGCTTCTTCGGCAGTCCTTACTACCAGGTTGGCCTTGACATCATTGTAGCCCTTCTTCTTGGCGACGATCGGGAAGGTGCCTATGCTGCTGGGAGTATAGCTGGCCGCTCCGGTAGCATCCGTAGTGGCAATGATGCTTCCATTCAGGAGGATCTGAACTCCGCTCAGAACAGAAGCGCCAGATTTGGTGCTGATTGATACTGGCTGATTCACAATGCCATCACCGAGGTTAACTGTCATCTCTCCGCCCTCTCCGACCTTGGTGGCTATGGGCGCCAGGAGTCTCTTTGAGCTATCGGCAACCTCGATCTTCAGGTTATCCATGATCTCGATCTCTCTTCCACGTCCAAGGCTGATGGAACCATCATTTTGCATGGTGATGCCTTCATCGCTCAATGATTCCACCTTCATCTTGCCGTGAACCTCCCCCTCCTCAACGGACTCGGGACTATCAGATACCTGGAAAACGGCATCGACTGTTGCCAGATCCGACTCGGTGCTCCTGAAGACGCTCTGAACGTGAGCGGCAATTATGGGAACGTCCTTAAGTGAGCCCATATCTACTTTGTAGAGATAGTTGGATGACTTGTCCGTCGGATCGGAAGAAGGCGTGACCACCTTGCTGTCTACCTCCTTACCATCCTGGGCGAGAGCCAAATAGACCTTATTGCCGTTCAGGTCCACCTGCTTGATCCTCAGCTCATAGCCTTCCTCCAAAGAAAGAACCGATCCGCTGGCTATTGTCTGGCTGTCGTCGTTATCGATCAATACCCGTCTGAGCTGACCCTCGTTTATTACGCTCTCATCATCGGTGAACTTGGTTTCGTTATTGTATCCGGCGAAGAATTTGTCGGCCATAAAGCCGATTACATCGTACTTGCCCCAGCTTTCAAACTCGAATTTAACCGGCTGGGGGCTGGTCTCGTATGTCAGGTCCTTCTCGTCTATCTTCGTTCCGCCACTGATCGTTGCCTGCAGCTTCTCGGTGCCGACATCATCATCGATATCGTAATAGAATCCTTCGAAGTTGTAGGGCGTCCAGGTGAATTCCTGGGTCTCGGAGGGATCAATAACCGTGCCCCTCACCTCATAGCTGCCTGTCCTCTCCACCACCGGGGCAAAACGAACCTCGTCAGCGTCCGCAACAAGGAATCCCACATTTCCGAAGATCTTGACGGTGCTTCCCTTGCGAAGGGTGACAGAATTATCATTTTCCATCTCCACGCCTTCGTCGGAGACAGAGACCACCTTCATCTTGTCATACTCGTCCCCATCTTCTACGGCGGCATATGTATCGGATATCTGGAAGAGACCGTCGACTGTTACCAGAGCAGATTCGGTGCTGGCAAATACATTGGAGATATGCGCCATGACTATTGGCGTGTCCTCTCCAGAGATATCGACCTTGTACTCGTAGGTAGCGCTCTTGACGTTATCTGGAGCGACTACCTTGCTGTCGATCTCCTCTCCGTCCTTTGCCAGGGCCAGATATACCTTATTTCCGTCGAGATCGATCTGTTTGATGCGCAGCTCGTAGCCCTCTTCCAGGGGCAGCACCGATCCGGTGGTGATGGTGCTCTCATCGTCCGTATCGATGAGCACTCTCCTCAGCTGGCCGTCATTTATCAGGCTTACATCCTTGTCGAAGAGATCATTGGCCTTATACCCGGCAAAGTATTTGTCTGCCATGAAGCCCATAACTTGATAGCTTCCCCAGTCCCCGAACTCAAAATCGGTGTCCTGGGCGCTGGTGCTGTAAATCAGGTCCCCGGAGTCAACGGACCTTCCGGATGACTGAAGTTTGATGGTGAGCTTTTCTGTACCCACATCGTTCTTCAGGTCATAGAAGAACCCGGAGAAGCTCTGTGGAGTCCAGGTGTAATCCAGACTATCTCCCTCCCTCCAGATTCTGTCCGTCCCATATTCTTTCTCTTCTTCTGCCGGTTCGGCTGCAGTTTCGCTTGCGGTTTCGCTCTCATTTGCCACTTCGCTAGAATTGCTGGATACATTCTGCGAAGGCTCAGGAGGCGTTATCACAGATTCGTTCTGGGAGGAATTCTCAATGGAGGCAGGAGTCTCAACGGCAAGGCTTTCCGGAGAGGCAACCTCTTCGCTTGCCGCAGGTGCCAAAGAAGATTCGGTACTCGTTGGCTCTGCTATTGCATCAGGAGTGATCGTCTCCGGCGTCACGGTTGCATCAGATGCAGTCGCGCTTGCCTCTTCCTTTGCAGGTGTTGCAGGTGTTGCAGGTGTTTGTTCTGCAATCGAATCTGCCGTGGTAGCCGTCTCCTGCACTGCGGCAGGCTCCACTGAGGCAGGTGCAGGTGCCGGTGTTTCAGGCTGATTGGATGTCTCTGTCTGGCTGGATGCTTGAGATGCTTGTGAACTCTTAGAAGCATCTGAGCTCTTTATGGATCCCAGCGGCTTGAGTCCGGCATTGCGCTTGGCCAGCTTTTCTGTCGATATGCTATCTCCCTGCGTGCTCTTCGAAAGCAAGCTATGGCTTATAACTGGGGCTGCCCCACCGTCAAC
>JAQVZT010000180.1 GCA_028708055.1 Methanothrix sp. | reverse complement strand
TCTGCGATCTGATGGAGGCAAAGAAGGTCCTGCCCAGGCTTGTCATCGGAGCCGCTGTGGGTTTTGTCAATGCGGCAGAGAGCAAAGAGCGGCTGCGGGAGATCGATGTGCCGTCCATATCCACAAAGGGCACGCGCGGAGGAACTCCCATCGCCGTGGCAGCCATAAATGAGATAATCAACACCTATGCCCGATCCCATCGATAATTCCTTGAACGCGACGGCAAAAGACCCGGTAACGGGCTTCGCCATTCCCGCTTCCTGGATAGAGCTGTGTCCCGACCCTCTCGCTCTGGAAAAGATAAAGAGCGGCAGATGGGTCATTCTCTCCAGCGGACGGCTTTGCAGGCGCGGCTTGACCACAGGTACGACCGCAGCAGCAGCCTGCAAGGGCGCCGTCCTCTCCCTGAAGGGGCCGGTCAGCCATCTGAAGATAGTAACCCCAGCCGGAATCAGCGTTCCAATGGCAGTGGCAGCCAGAGATGGATCCTGCCTGGCAGTCAAAGACGGAGGCGACCACCAGTTCGATGTAACCGCAGGCCTGGAGATACTCGCCCAGGCAAGGCCCGCTGAAAGAACAGCTCTCACTGCAGGAAAGGGCATCGGCAGAATTTCAGCCCGTGGGCTGTGCGACGAGGTGGGCAGAGCCGCAATCAGCCCCTCCGCCCGAAAGCAGATCATGCTCGCCATAGAGCAGGCGCTGGAGGAGACCAGCCTTGCTGGAGCAGAGGTAGAACTATCAATTCCCAGAGGCTCTGAGCTGGCGGAAAAGACGCTCAACCCCAGACTGGGAGTGGTGGGAGGCATCTCCATCCTGGGCTCGACCGGATTTGTAGAGCCCTGGAATGATCACTACACCGGCGACCGGGCATCTGAGCTGAAGGAAGCCAGAAAGGTGCTCGTTACCACAGGCCGAACCGGCCTCAAAATCAGCCGCATTCTCTTTCCCGATCACAAAGCAGTTCTCATGGGAAGCCAGCTCGACAGACTCGCTTTTGACAAAGACCAGGAGAGCATCCTCTGCGGGCTGCCCGCCCTTATTCTCAAATGGGCCTGGTCCGGGATCCTGGATAACACAGGCTACGGAACAGTGGCCGAGATGGTAGAGTCGGAGCCGGAGCATCCAAACATCGCCAGGGCTCTGAAAATGGCCAAGGAGAAGCTTCCCCAAACCCGCATTGTCCTGCTGCACAGAGACGGACGCATCCTCGCGGACGTACCGTAAAGCCGATTTAATAATAAATAATAGTAAAATACTTTAATATATTAACTAGGATATTAACTTCGAACTAAAAAAAGCCTCAAATCAGGAGCTGTCAAAGATCATGATCATAGTAGGAGTGGGAGCCGGACCCCAGATGCTGACCGCCCAGGCTGCCCAGGCTGTCGCTCAGTCCGGGCTGATCTATGGATCGAAGAGGGCCATCGAGCTGGTTGCCGATCATATAAGTCCGGGATGCACAGTGAAGATCATCGAGGACTACAAGAAGCTGCGCGACCTGCCGGATGATGCGGTGGTTCTGAGCACGGGCGATCCAATGCTCTCCGGACTGGGGTACCTCAAGGGCGAGGTGATTCCGGGAATCTCCAGCCTGCAGGTAGCCTGCGCCCGCCTGAAGATCAGCCAGCTCAAAGTGATCCCGATAACAGTGCATGGCCGGAGCCTAGACCCGGAAGCCATCGCCTTTGAACTGCGCCGGAACAGGTGCGTTTTTTTGCTGACAGATGAAGCCACGGACATGCAGAGCCTCTGCCAGTATCTGGAATCGCAGGGCCTGCACAGAGAGGTGGCCGTCCTCACTGACCTTGGCTATCCGGAAGAGCGAATCGACCGGGCCAGCACCTCCCGCCCACCCCGGGCTCCCGGCCTATCCTGCGTTTTTATAGGCGAATTTTAGCCCGCAGCAACGGATCGCTGCAATAAGACAGAACGGAGGAGACGGCCCGGTCAGGCGGCCTTGGGAAGTCTACGGGCTGCAGACCTTGCAGGGAAGATAGCCCTGCACCTCTGCATCCTCGCTGCTCTGGAAGTAGATGCGGTTGTCCGGCTTTATTTTGATCGCGTAGCGGCAATCCGGTCGGTGGTACTTCTTCGAGGTGATGCTTCCCATCAACTTTCCTCCGTCTTCCTGAGATGATGAGGACGCCTGCAGAGATTGCGCTTCAGTCGCAGGCTGCCCTTCCTCGCCGGTCACAGAGCGAGAGGCCTCATCTGCCGAAGCGTCTCTTGAGGGTCCTTTCCGTGCTTCGCTCTCCCCCAGGCCTTGATCTGGCTCATCTGCCCCTCCCCTGTTATCCGGGTCCAGATCCTCCGGCCAGGGAATAAGCTCGAACACAGGCTTCTCTTCGGGCGCAAGGCTCACCATCCTGCTCTCATTGGCGAGAAGGCCCTGTGGGCCTGTAGCCTCCAGGATGCACACATATTCTCCCGGGGGAATTTTTACATTTTTAGCGATCTCAAAGCTATTATCCTTCCCGGGCTGAAGATCCATCAGCAGGTATTTTGTGTAAAATTGCGCCTTCGATCCATGACAGAGAGTGGCATTGAGCAGGACATAATCCAGACTGCTATTGCCGGGCTGCATGATACTCCCCCGCACACAAAAAAGATCAGGGCTTATCTCAGAATCAAAATCCATCTGGAAGGGGAGATCTCCCGGTTGATCCAGGGATACGGCAGGCGCTTGAGGAAGTTCTGGATGGCTCTCCAGGCATCCTGCTGCGCATAACAGTGCAATAACTATAGAAAATAATATTACAGGTATACCACACTTTCTAAAAAACTTTATCGCCAATTGATCAACCCCTTTATTTCCAGTGGAGATTTCCACATTCCCGCATTTGGGCCAGGATTGGGCAAAAAGATGAGAGATCATTCCTGCAATGAGCGAAGAATTCTCAGCAATCCTTCCAGGCAGTCAAGCTGCCTCTTGAGCATCTGCAAATCACGCTCATCCCGCACTGAGGCAGCAAGCTCCTTCAATCTTGCCAGGAGGGCGGAGCGCAGATCGCCCAATGCCTTCGACATTTCGTCTTCGCCAGGCATGCCGCTTTGAGACACCCGAAAACCCGCATCAACCGGATTATCCTCAATTCCTTCCTTCTCCTGCTGACGTGCGCGCCTTGGGCTCGATCTCGCGTCTCTCTCTTCATCAGATGAACCGGATGGCTGCGCTCTCGCTGGCGAACCGGGATCATCGGCAAAGGAACAAACCGGGCAGACGATCTCACCCTGGCAGCGAAAGAGAGGCGCACCGCAATCATGATGCGTTGCCAGCATGGTGCAGCCTTTTTCCAGAAGCCTGGTTATCTTGTTGAGAACCTCATCCTCTTGCATGCCCTGAGATTATGTGCCACATACGTTTAAATACAACGACTATATCATCAGAATCTAACTGACCAAGGCGAATATCATCGTTGACCTTTTTCCCAGAAACATAGGTGGGTGATTCTATGACAGCTGAAAATGTCCTTAAGCAATGCGTCGAGGTGCTAGAACGTATTATGAGCGATGATGCAGTACCAAGAAACATCAGGCGCTCCGCAGAGAATGTCAAATCTATCCTTATGAGCGAGAATACCAGCGAAGCAATCAAAGCGGCATCTGCCATCTCCATACTTGATGAGATAAGCAATGATCCCAATATTCCACTTCATACCAGAACTCTAATCTGGAATGTCGCCAGCCAGCTCGAGACCATACCTGTGGCTTGAGACACTTATTTCCGTAGAACTCTCAATAGGCTCTCAATAAGGATGCTCATGTGCTCTGACCTGCTCTCGATCTGCACCCTTGGATCTATTCATGGTGCAATGGTCCAAGGTCTGAGCCCATAGTTCTCGTTTTAGGATTTGATTTTGGTTTTTTGATTAGATGTTATCAGCCTTTTTGCTATCTATCCAGATCCCTGTATCCCCTGTATCTGCATGATCCATTTCAGGAAAGATCTGGCAAAAAACAATCCAAAACAAGGAGTGACCGGGTAGAGTGATGATTTTGATGTAGAATAGTAGAGAGACCGTATGATTTCCACTGGAAGCCTCAACTTCTTAACTTCACGGATGCTGGATATCAGCGAATCGATGCTTGTTTTCCTCTATATGTTTTTTCCGGATGTTTGGCTGCCGCGTTTCGTGACGTTTTTATCCTTCAATTGAACGCATGACGAAGGCTATGTCTCCTTAGCAGATCGTTCCCGTCGCGATGTGTTGTCTAAGAGCTTCTTGCTACGAATGGACCATATTTTTCGATCTTACATGATCCCGCGTTCACTTTTCAGAAAAAGTCAAAAGAGTTGTATATAATTTTATTGATATGTATTTCTGCTTCATCAGTTAAACTTATATATCATTAAATCCTACCATACAACAGGCATTTTTTATTTCATTTCCAACCACTGGATTAGGTCGTTTTTTATTTGCATTCCACTGGAAATCATGGGGTGCGGCGCTATGGCTTCCATCGGAAACACAGGGGTGTTCACCATAACTCTTAATATCTCCCAAGACTCAGGAAAAATTGTTAGAGGGGAATTATCTTGGCATCTATTTCGAAAGGGTTATTTGCTGATTTATTGGCGCAGGGAGGTATATTCCAGTCCAGGGATGTCCTGCGTCCTACTTATACGCCGACGCAGCTGCCTCATAGGGGCAATGAGATCAACGGTTTGGCGTCAATTCTGGTACCTGCATTAAGAGGAGAAACCCCCTCCAATGTTCTTATCTATGGAAAAACCGGTACTGGTAAAACAGCAGTTGCCAAGTACGTGGGAAAAGAGCTCGAGGAAGCAGGTTTTGGAGAGATGAAGTGCACTGTGATCTACATCAACTGCGAGGTAGTCGATACCCAGTACCGGGTTCTGGCTCACCTGGCAAGGCACTTTGATAAAGATATCCCAATGACCGGTTGGCCTACTGATCAGGTTTATGCTGAATTTCGAAATGCAGTAGACGAGGCTAAGCAAGTAGTGGTGATAATGCTCGATGAAGTCGACAAGCTGGTCAAGAAGGGAGACGACGTTCTCTACAATCTCTCACGCATAAATTCAGATCTTCTTCGTTCCAGGGTAAGCATCATAGGCATATCCAACGACCTGAAATTCACAGAGTTTCTTGATCCAAGGGTAAAAAGCTCTCTGGGTGAGGACGAGATCATATTTCCGCCCTACAACGCCGAGCAGATAAGGGATATTCTGGAGCAGAGGGCCAGGCTCTCTTTCATTCCGGGAGTCCTCCAGGAGAGCGTAATACCGCTATGTGCAGCTTTTGCAGCGCAAGAGCATGGTGATGCACGCAAGGCACTCGATCTGTTGCGCATATCCGGAGAGCTGGCGGAAAGAGCCCGCTCAGCTGTTGTCTCTGAGGAGCATGTGCGTTCTGCCAGGGAGAAAATAGAGCAGGATAGGGTAGAAGAGGTCATCAAGACCCTGCCCACTCAATCCAAGCTTGTGCTCTACAGCATTCTTCTTTTGGAAGAACAGGGTACGAGGAACATCACTACCAGCGCAGTTTACAACATGTACAAGCAGCTCTGTCCTCTGGTTGAAACCGATTTCCTGACTCATCGAAGGATTACCGATCTAATCGCCGAACTGGATATGCTGGGCATACTGCATACGATTGTGATCAGCAAAGGCCGGTATGGCCGGACCAAAGAGATCACGCTCAGCGTTTACGCAGGCAAGCTCAAATCTACATTGCAGCAGGACTACCGGTTGAAGGTTCTGGGCAGCGTAGT
>JAQVZT010000179.1 GCA_028708055.1 Methanothrix sp. | reverse complement strand
ACTCCACAAAGTCGTCCGGCAGAAAGATGCTGCCGATGGGATGCCCGGCCATGCTGCCCACGGTGTTGGTCGAGATGACGGCACTTGCGCCGGCCATTCTGGCGGCGGAGATGATCGCCCGGTAATTAACCCTGTGGGGAGGAAGATGGCCCTCACCGTGGCGGGAGATGAAGATGATCTTATGCCCTTTCATCCGGCTGCGAACGATGGGCACCAGTCCGTAGGGAGTCTCTATCTCATCAGCCAGCCCGGCCAGGGCGAATCCCACGCCGCCGATGACTGCCAGATCGGATATCATGGAAAGCACTCAATTCTTCTATCTTAAATAAATTCAAATTGGCTGCATTCAAATGGGCGGCATCAGAGGCGGCCTGAATACGCCTTTTTCTGTGATCAGACCAGTTACCAGCTCCAGAGGGGTGGCATCGAATGCCGGATTGTAGACCTCAATTCCCTGGGGAGCGAGCCTCGCTGCCCCCAGGGTGGTGACCTCCTCCGGGCTTCTCTCTTCGATAACGATCTCGTCCTCCCCGTGCAGCCGGTCGAAGGTGGAGAGAGGCGCGGCCACGTAGAATGGTATCTTGTGGTGTTTTGCCAGGACGGCATGACTGTAGGTGCCGATCTTGTTGAAGGCTGCATCCCTTGTGATTCGGTCCGCTCCCACGATGACCTTGTCAATCTTGCCCTTTCTCATCAGGCTGCCGGACATGCTGTCACAGAGCAATGTGACCGGTATCCCGTCCTGAGACAGCTCCCAGCAGGTGAGGCGCGAGCCCTGGTGCAGCGGCCGGGTCTCGCAGGAGTAGACATGGATCTGCTTTCCTGCGGCAACGGCAGAGCGGATCACTCCGAGGGCAGTGCCCCAGCCCACGCAGGCCAGCCTTCCGGCATTGCAATGGGTGAGAACGCTGTCCCCGTCATCCAGAAGCCTGGCTCCGTTCTTTCCCAGTTGCTTATTGATGCGAATGTCCTCCTGGGCGATCTCCTCAGCCTCCCGGAGCGCTGCCTCACGAATATCCTCAGCCGTTTCCTGAAGAGCCGCGGCCCTCAAGGCTCTGTCCACTCCCCAGGAGAGGTTGATTGCAGTGGGGCGGGAGCCTTTGATCATAGCAGCAGCAGTCTCAAGTTCGTCCATCAGCTCCGGTGCATTGGTCGCCGGGGAGAGGCTGGCCGCGAGGGCAATGCCATAGCCGCCGGCTGCCCCCAGGGCGGGAGCGCCGCGCACGCGCAGGGTCTTGATGGCTTCGATGAGCTGCCGGACGCTTTTTATGCGCAGGGGCAGGAGCTTGCCGGGAAGAAGGGTCTGATCGATCATCCACAGTCCGTCCTCCCACCAGATGGTTCTCGATTCACATGTGCTCAAGAAGGTGTCACCAGACTTTGGTGAGGTCACAATAGTATTATTATTTTTGCATTCGAGGCCAGGGAAGCGATTGTGCCGGTTCTTGCGGCCTTTAAAATTGTCTCATGATTGCCGGATATAACCGGATATAATCGGATAGAGCCGGATATAGCTGGATAGAGTTGGATAGGCTTATAATCGTTCACCGCAATAGTATTCATTGCAATAGCAAGACCAGCAAAAGAGTGGAGGTTGGACTTTTTGAGAATAGCAATCTTACTATTATCCGCAATACTGCTCTTCAGTTTGTTTCTGGAAGCATGGGCTTATGAAGCGGGCGATATCGCGGCGCCCAGCATTCCGCTCGCGAATATGGATATGCCAACGCCAAAGATCACGAGCCCCAACATGGCAACGCCGCCGGCAGCTGCAAAGCAGCAGGCCCTCCCCGAAAGTCAGGCTAATAAGACCGAGAGCGAAGCCGATGATCAAGCGGATAATTTGAGCGGCAAATGGTCGATAAGATTCGAGGATAGACCTGACAGGCTGCTCGATCTGACCCTTTGGTCCTCAGATAAGACCAAATTCATGGGCTATGGAACCATGACCAGAGAAACCAAGAGCAGCTCTGTTACCGTCATCGGGTCTCTTGAAGAAGACGAACTGACGCTGACCGTCACATCGACCGAATCGGATTACTCCGGCCAGGTTCCTGATAGATACGATATCATCCTGACCCTGGCAAACAGCACTACAGTCAATTCCATGTCCGGAACCTATATTCTCACCTCGGGCGGCGAATTTGTGGGTGACGGAAACGCCAAAGCCATAAAACGCTAAATGAAGCGCCAGGCCTTCTGGCGCTTCTTGCTCATTCGCAGTCTTTGGTCTTGTTTTGAGTTGCCAGCTCAGTCAAAACAGATCATCCTTGTGCTATTGAAGACCTCTTGTCTTGCAATCTCGGTCACATTGCCGTCTCTGCTAACCAGATAGTCCACTGCGTAATACGGATGAGTGCCGCAGCCGCATAGCTCGCTATCGAACAGATGGACGATGAAGCCATTTTCCGTCTCATTGGAATACGTCGGCGTTATTTTGGACGATACCGAGAAGTAGCCTTCCGGAGCAGAGGTATCATACCTGGACATTGAGCTGGTGAGAGCTACGGCAAAAGCCAGAGCTTCTTCCTTCGTCTCCACCGGCGCAAATTCAGACTTGAAATCCGCGGCGCTCTCGATAAGCTTGAAATCCTCTCCCTGCTTGACGATATACTTCCGGAAGAGCGGCATCATGCAGCCTTCTCGGAGTATGCCCTGAGATGGGCCGGAATCATTGCCCAGATACAGGCATTCGACTATCGGCAGGCATGGAGATAGGTTATCCAATTCCCGGGAGGCATTAACGATCTGCATGCATCCGAACTTCTCTTTGAGCCCCAGGCTGTCACAGTTCAGGCTGTAGCCTTCCCCAATGCATCCCGAGTCGATAAAAGCATTGGAATTATTCTTGATCTCTGAGGCAATTGATCCAGCCATCAGCATGTAGCAGCAGATCAGGGCGGCAAGCCCAATTAGGGCGCAAATCCTTTTGTTCATGAAAACCACCGGCTAGGAAAATCATATGACAACATTAATGATGAATCTTTCTCAGGCAGGAACTGCTCAGTCAGGAACTACTCCGAGACCGATCGGGGATTCTGTGGAAGCGGAGCCGGAAAAGATTGGCGGCTATAGCGATTGCCCCATCTCTATTGCCCTCTTTAGTTCTTCCGGACTATTCCTGATCTCGCCCTTCTCATAAGCCTGGGCGAGCAGGCTTCCCGCATTCAGCATGCCCAGATATTCAAAGGACATGGCAAACATCTGAAGGAGCGGCCCACAGCATGATGCTCCTTCCTCGGACGGGCTGACCACCAGCCCCTTCTTGCCGGCCAGCTTGCGGCTGGCGATATAGGGCCGAAGCCTATCGATTAGCAGCTTCATTTTGGCAGTTGGCCCGTACCAGTAGACCGGCGTGGCGAAGATGATGATGTCTGCCTCCTCCAGCCGTGGATAGATCTCAATCATCGCGTCGGAAAGAGCGCAATTGTATCCGGAGGATGGCTTCTTGCAGCCCCGGCAATCCAGACAGGGCAGGATCTCGCATTCATAGAGGCGCAGCTTTTCGGCAGTGTGTCCCTTCAGCTCCGCTCCCCTTAGCATCTCATCCACCAGAATCTCGGTGTTTCCGCCCTTTCTTGGACTCGCCAGAACAGCCAGAACCTTCATTGCCTCTCCTCTTGATCAATCATTTCCGATTTTGCTCCAATCAATTCGTTCTCATCCAACTTGCTTCAGCTAAATTGCTCTTTCCAATTGCTCATTTGCAGTTCTCGCTTCTTCGCGACTATTTGTACCAGTCAAGGCTCTCGTCCACGAATCTTATGAAAGATACAAAGAAGTCCTTGGCTTCCTGATTCATTCCGGTCTTGAGGATGAGCTTCTCTGCCTGGGCAGCGTGCTCTCTTGATATTGACTTGGCCTCATCCAGAGCGCCGCAGTCCCGGATTAAACTTTGGACATACTCGATCTCCTTGCCGCCAAGGCTCCTTCCCTCCTGCATGATTGCAGCGAGGCGCTTGTCTTTCTGCAAAGCCAGGATGACGTGCAGCGGCTTTTTCCTCTTGCCGATATCCCCGCAGGGAACTCTCCCATACTGCTCCTCAGTGGCGAAGGTATCGATGATATCATCCTGAATATCAAAGGCAAATCCAATGTGCCTGGAAGCTTCAAGGAGCAGGTCCAGATCCTTTTCGGAAGCGGATGCCAGCAGCCCACCGGTGAGCATAGATGCCTTGAAGAGAGTGGCGGCTCTTCTGGCGGCCATGACCGACCACTCGCCGACGTCCGGATCTTTGTATTCGAAGAGCATATCAAGGATCTGGCTCTCGTTGACGGCCCGAAATTCCGTAGCCAGCAGCTTGGCGGCTTCTGCTGTCCTGTCGCTATCAAAGCCCGATTTCAGGAGAATCTCTATGGCCAGAGCATAGAGGATATTTCCGGCAAACATGGAGCACGCAATGCCGAAGCGCTCATCAAGCCCCCTGGCAAAGATCCTGTGCAGAGTCTTTTCGCCTCTTCTCATCTCCTCGGCGTCTACAATATCATCATGGATGAGGATGCTGTGCCGGTAGAGTTCAATGGCTGAACAGACGGCAACGATTCTATCGTCGATCTTGCCGGAAAATCCCTGGTAGACGATTAGCGTGCTGACGGCGGAGAGCCTTCTTCCCCCTCTGAGCACAAACTCGCGGGCGGCGTCATAGACTTCTCCCAGGAAGGGATGATACTTTTTGCCGTCCTGGACCATCTCATCCAGTCTCCTCTTCAGATCATCCTCAATTATCGTCCCATAGCTATCGAGCACTTCAGTGTAGTCCATCTTTCTCTTACCCACCTGCGTCTTTTCTCTGTTTTAATAATCAAATCCGCTCAATCAGGTTTGATACGCCCAATCTCCAGATCAGTCTCGGATTCTGCTTGAAGATAATGCCTATCAGACTTCTTGTATTCATGGTTGTGAGATCCTTTCCATGCAGCGATCCGATCAAATTATTCAGATCGTCATCAGTAAGATTCAGGAATATTTTTTTAGCATGGTAACGTCTCTTCAACTGTTTGTCGATGGCTATTCTGCAGCGGTCTTCGTATTCCTTCAGAGCGGAGCGGCCTGTATCTCCTGAAGGGACCGCCTTGCCTGCCGTCTCGCCGGCAAATTTTCCTGCCCGCATGGCATTTATGATCCCGCCTCCGGTGAGCGGATCGGATTGGCGGGCGGCATCGCCCACCAGCATTATGCCGTCGGCTATCGTGCTGCTCATCGGGCCTGAGGTGGGAATGCCTCCCGCTACCATCTGAAGGATTTCTGCCTGGGGCATCCTGCGTTCTATGAATTCATCCAGCAGCATCTGCGCCATGCCCGGGACGGATTGGGAGCCCTGGATGCCGATGCCCACGTTGGCAAGACCTCTTCCCCCGTCTCTTCCCTTGGGAAAGATCCATGCGTATCCGCCCGGAGCCATGCGGTTTCCAAAGAAAAACTCGCAGCAGTCCTGGTCGATGCTCTCCTCCAAAACCAGATACTGGGCGCAGACCATTATCTCCTCGTGCCTCAGCCCGGAGCCTATTCCTGCCCATCTGGCCACCTTGGATTCGACGCCGTCCGCGCCGATGATCAGGGACGCCTCGAACTGCAGGGACTCGCCCCCGGAGCTGGCAGCGACCCTCCACAGGCCGTCCTTTCGGACCATTCCCGTAGCCCGTGTCTTGACCAGCACTCTTGCTCCGGAGCGGGCCGCCTGAATGGCCAGGCCCCGGTCAAAGCACTTGCGTTCCAGAATGTACCCGCCCCCTCCTCCCCCTTTGCAGTCCAC
>JAQVZT010000178.1 GCA_028708055.1 Methanothrix sp. | reverse complement strand
CTGACCGCCATGAGGACACATTGCTGTGAGACCCACATGCTGAAGAAAGTCCGCCAAACTCAGATCACCTCCAGGGCGCCGTCGTTGATGGTGACCTTGGAAGCGGTCACTTTAATGCTAAAGGCATTGTTCTTGATCTCGATCTCGTTTGACTTCAATACTATCTTGGAATCGGTCATATTGATGGTAGAGGCGCCGTCTTTGATCTCAAATCCCGATGAATTGAAGACCATTTTTAGCGGCTTTTTTACCGCCGGAGACTTGACATCAAGGGTTATGCCTTTGGACTCATCCAGAATTATTGAGAATGACTCGGTTTTGAAGATCCTGATCTTCTCCTCCGGCGGATCGGCAGGAACCTCGCCGTCTCCCCAGTAGCAGCCACTCCAGATGGGGTGATCCGGGTCCCCGGCTTCAAACTCAACCCAGATGTTCGCCCCAACCGGGGGCAGGACGAAGAATCCCACTCCTTTTCCGGCGTAAGGGACGCAGGGCATGGCCCAGCTATCATGGTTTTCTCCGAGGACGGATGGAACAATGACCTGGATGCGGCCCAGTTTCAGGGGATCTTTGTTGTTCTGAACTTTGCCCCGGTGTTTTCCGAAAAATTGAGGACACATATTTTATACCTTCAGGATTTTCAACTTCATTCGGTTCCATCTTTGGATAGGGTGAAGTCCTGCGTGTACTTGCCTCTCTCTATCCTGTGAGTTACCTTCCTAACGCGCCAGTCTCCGCCGAATTCCTGACCTGCGCCTATGATGCCCACAACCCTGTGGGGCTTGAGAAGGTCGCCGTAACGGGTGGTGCTCAAAGTGCCATTTGCCGTCGTTACATTCTGCAGGGAGGCGTCCGTTATTCCCTGAGCAAGAGCCATAGCTTTTTTGAGGTCGTTGCCAGATTTCTGAAGGAGGAGCTTGAGCCTGACCTTGGACTGGCTCACTAGGGCAGATTTCTTAGCGATTTTTTTCATCTCGCTGGAACTCGTCTCTACGGGCTTGATCTGGTTGGTCTCTGTATCATCGATACTTCCTTTTACCAGAGTGGGTGCGAGGGAATCGTAAGAGAATTTTATAGTATCGACGTTGCTGTGAGGGCCCATATTAGTACAGAGAGCTTTCTGTCTGGTGCTTTCTTTGTCGGGTAGTCCCCAGTAGGCGGTGCTCTTCTTTGCCTTGGGTCCCGCAGTGATGTAGAAGACGAAACCGTACCTGTTTGCCATGATCTTGAGGTGCTCAAGGTCGGTGACTTGCTGACTTGGAACCGAGTCGTTAGCACCCGGCTGGCTTATTCCTTTCGGGGATTTGACATCGGCAGTTATGCCATAGCTTGAATACTTTGAGATGATGTCTCTGGCGATAGTGGCATCGTCCTGGCCTTTGTGGGAGACAGTCTTCTCCTCAAGATCCATCATAAGGCTCACGTCTTCGCCAAAGACGGTAAATATCGATGCTTCGGACCCGTTTCCAGGGGCTAGCTGATGGTAACCTATGATGCCGTCCATGAGGATATTTTTAACGGAGTTGATGGTGACTATGATGATGACCCGATTAAAAGGCTTGAGGTCGTCGAGATTCTGGCCGTGGCCGAGCTGAAAGTCCAGCTCAAAGCCTGACCTTTCCTTTTCATTCAGGGTCACCTCCACCTTCTGAAGCGACTCCATCAGCTCCTTTTTAGCGGGTTTTAGCTCGCTCTTGCCGATCAAGAGCGTCAGATAGACTCCCTTCAGAATTATCGCCTCAAGAATTTTGGGTTTTTTTTGGATTATTGCAATCGGATTACGGTACCGGCACTCTCAGCCGCCGGTTGATCTCTTCTCCCAGATCAAAGGGGTTCATGGCATCGTTGGCATCGCAAATCTGCCAGAAGAATTCGGCATTGCCCAGGGCACGGCTGGCGATCAGGTCGAGCCGGTCGCCTTCGGTAACCGTGACCTCTGCGAGAAGGTCCAGCTCCTCGCCTCGGGGCAGGAAACGGCGGCGTTTGTAGGCAACGATGCGGCCGTCCGGCATGGTGTGGACGGCGCTCTCCAGGGTGTAGTAGCGGCTGGTCGGTTCAAACATTATTTCGCCTCATAATAGTGATTTGTAATGCAGCAAGATTTCAACAAGGACGGAAACAAAGACGCAAATAAAGGCGCTTACAAAATGCTGAAATTGCTTCCCATCACTGATCCCAGGCTGCCTGCGCTGCCCAGGGCGGCCATTACCTCTTTGGCCACCTGGTGGGCGAGGAAGATCTTGTGGCCCTTGTGATCCGAGGGAAGGTCGTTGTAGCTGAGGACCCTCATGCTCAGGGACACTTTGGCCTGGAGGGGGTTGAGCTTGGTATCGTGGATCTCTTCGGTGATGCTGAAGCTGGTTATCTGGACGGGAAGAATTCGGGCCGGACCCCAGACGAAGAGGGTGAGCGGTGCCTCGGGAGGAATGATCTCTATGGTTCCCTGCTTGAGCAGCTTCTCGTTGGCTATCACCCGCGTGCTCCTGGGATAGACCAGCATCTCCAGGGCGGAGAGCTGGGGGTAGATCCCCATGGCAAGAGCGGTCACGCCTCCTTTCTCAAGCTGGTCTGAGGCGTCGATCTCAATCTCCACATCGATCGTCTCCACGGGAGCGCCCCTGATCCTGAGGGGCTCAGCCCTGTTCTCGCCGCCCATCATCTGAGGCTCCAGCCGGCGGGTAAGGGTGTGGGGGTTGTACTGAAAGACCGTCACGCTGGTGAGCAGAGGATTGTCTGAGTCGATGGCGATGATAGCACCTTTGAGGAGGCGGGGGGCGATGCTCATGGCTGGTGGGCTCCTTTGTGGGAGTTGAGAGAGTTTTTGGTGATCATGTTGAGTCTCCTGCTTTGGGATTGTTTTTAGGATAAAATGTGATGAGAATCAGAGGTAACCGGAAATTTATTTTTTGTGGGCTTATTCGAGAACATTCAGCACCCAGTGCATCATAATTCGATCAGCCAGATCTGCGTTCCCGGAAGGACTCAATCTCACCTCAAATCGCCTCATTGAGAAAAGCTTATATTCTCAACTATCCGAGAGAGGCATCATGCAGCAATGCTTTGCAGGCAATTCAAGCCTGCAAGCAGTTAGCCGATACTTAGCGACCTTTGTCAAGTCCTGTTCTTCATGATTTTGTCTTTTTTATACAGGAATTCGTTTATATTGATTTAGGGCATTCCAGGTATAAGGATATATATATTTTATCATTTTCCAATGGGATTTTGTATAAATGTTTTTATTTTCTAATCCTTTTAAATCCAATAATCCATCTACAGCTTTTTCGAGTTCCTCGCATTTTTCTTTTGTTGGTTTGTACATTAATTTAACAGTTTTTTCAGACTTCATGTCAAAACTAAGATTCTTGATAGGCTTTCTTGGTGTTTTCTTTTTAGCTTTCAGTTCGATTCTTTTTTGCTCTATCTCTGCTAAGTTCTCATATTCAATTAAGACTCTGCGGTGTTTGCCTTCTCCACGGCCAGCGGTATTTACAGCTTCTCGGGTGACCCCAGGAATGTAGTTGATATAAATGAGCAATTCATCCAAGTATTGCTGCAAGCTAAAAGCTAAATCGGACGCAGAATTATATTCATTAATTTCCTTCTTGCTCCATTTTATAACTGCTTCCTTGGCATAGATCATTTTTTCGAGTTGTCCTATGGCAACTGGAGGATTGGCGGAAGCTAGTTCCTCTTGCAAGGCAAACGCTTCTGGCACAAGAATTTTATTAATAATATTCAGCGCCGATTCCAGGCGTTCTCCAACAAGAGCTTTTTTAATGCGGTCTGTGTGAAGCACCCAGGCCGTAGTGTGAGCACCCATACTTCCTGAAATCGGTGAAGGCGGCCTCCCGGCAATTTCGATATTGCCGATTACAAGCGATGCTGTTCCCTCTGTCGATTTCTTAAGCAAAATCTGGATCGCAATAGGTTGCTTTTGCTGCTCTTGTTCCACAGACTCCTCTTCGCGATCCTGTGCTTCGCCTTGTTCTTTGATCAGCCGTTCTTCTTCTTCTCTTTCAGAAGGGTCATTGATGATCTTCGCTGGGATCTCAATATCGGATCCCAGCGCTTTATTTATCATTTCTATTTGTTCTTTATAGCTCTTGACTTCGATATCTAATCTGTCCCCCATATCCCGATCATATTTAGTTTTAAGTATCTTGGATTCAATGCCATTCTTTATTTCCTGATATTTTTGTAGTCGCCGAGCATAGCGAAGAGCCAGTATCCTCCGGTTATTTTCCAATTCTGCCTTTGCTCTCTTGATAATATAATCACTCAGCTCCTTTATCGAAACATTCGCCTCTTTAGAGCTCCTTGGGAAACCGGCTGAGATGCTCGTTAGGTGTTGCGAGGCGAGAAGCTCTACTCTTTTATACAAGGGCAATGTAGGGTTGAGTCCTGGTGCAATGGCAGCTAAAGTATGAGGGTCCGTGGCTGCCACAACCATAGCTGCAGCATTTACATCAAAAACCCCTAGAATCGCTTTTCTCAATGTTTCCTTGTCAAATGTTGTTCCTCTTTCATATTGAGCCAAGATTGAAGCATTTTCCGCTTCGCCTTTTCCCTTACCAGCAACTCCAGGAGCAAGGTACATTACGTTTATTGCAGAAAGGGGTATCAACTCACGAAATTCAAGATAGGCGTTAACGCTTTCCTGAAGCTTGAGAGCAAGTTCCGTTTGATCTACCACACCTGCTTCTTCTTGACTTTTAGGTAAGGATTTAAAAAGGCCAATAAGATCATCTTCTGCGCTTTTTAAGCGATTGCCATGTGGTTTAGCATTCCCAAAAATCATCACGTCACTAGACGGCAAATTCCCCTTCATCGAATAGCCTTCCAGTTTCGTGGCCGCCTCATACAACTCCTTTAATCCCTTTAGTGCTTCCCATAATGATTTATTTTCCATCCGCAGCCTGATAGCCGCTACATGGGTGGCAAAAGCTGTCGTATGGTCGCCCATGCTGTTAATAAAAACCTTATCTGGTCGGCCTACGATGAGCAAGGATCCAATTTTTTTCTTATCAGGACCGGGCAAAATCTGGGTAACGGTGCGTTGAATGGTGGGATTTGCCAGGGAGAGTCCTGGTTTGAGTGCTGACTCTTGCACGGGAAAAGGATACTCGGGTCTTGTGCCTTCATGCAATTGCGTTGACGTCTGCGATGTTAGGCGAACCGCGGCCTGGTCGCTGCACGCCATCTGCGAGGTTTTCAGAACCATCCCATAAGCCATCAGCCTCCCTTCCTGATCATCATTAACACGCACACGATCCGTCCTCTGGCCATGCATCTGCTGCACCACATGCGTCAGCTCATGCGCCAGGAGCCTCTGCCCCTCGGAACTGGCGGGCCGATACTCTCCCTGCCTGAGAAAGATGTCCCGTCCGGTGGTGAATGCCCGCGCCTGGATCGATCGATTGAGCCTATCAGCCTGAGCATCGTCATGCAACCTCACTCTGCCAAAGTCTGCGCCGAAGGCCCGCTCCATCGGCTGACGGACGCTATCGGGGATGGGCATTCCTCCTGACCGCGCTCTCTGGATCGCCAACTCCACATCCGGCCCGATGGGAATCCCCCCAGCAGAGGAGCGCCTGCCTATCTTTCGCCGAAGCGATGCATCCGCTTTCCTTTGCACGTGATCGGGTGATGAGATCGTCTCGACCACCCGCCTCGCCACCTGATCTGCCTCCTGCTCGTACCGATCACCGACGGGCCCCAGCCGGAGCTTGGGCTGCACAGTCTCCCTGGGGAACATGTCGATAT
>JAQVZT010000177.1 GCA_028708055.1 Methanothrix sp. | reverse complement strand
CGTGCCCTTCGACCTTCCTGCCCAGGAGGAGACAGAGAGCCAGGTCTCGGGAACCATGGCCAGGGATGTAGACCGCTCCGCAACCGAGCAGAACAATGTGGTCCTGGAAAAGATCACAGGCCTGCTCCGCTATGTGGAGGATCTCCTGGGATTGGGTGATGGCGACAAGGCCAAGGAAGGCTCGTCCGGCGAGAGCGAGCTCCAGCCTGCGGGCCTCGCTCCGGCAGGAAAGGATAGCAGGGACGGGTCCAAGAATTATGAGCTGTCCATTGAAGGAGTGAGGGGCTCAGAGCATGGAGCGATCACCATTATGGATGTCAATGCCCAGCCCACAACGCCTGCGGCCAATGAGCCTGTCAAGGTGACTGTGCATCTGCAGAGCCCGGATGGCGTAAGATCCGCTTCAGTGAAATACGGCCTGTCTGATATGCCTCTCACCAGAAATGACATGCTCAGCGTGGACCGGGTCTATGACTGCGCCCTCAACCTGGAATCCGGCAGCCTCGAAGACGGCTACTGGAGCGGCACCATTCCCGGCAGGGGAGCGGGAACCTACATGCCGCTATCGGTGGTTATCACCAGTGATTCAGGCAGCGCCGAAGGCGGGCCGTATCTGATCCACTGGAGCACAATCAACGCTAACAAGCAGAAGACCGTCGCAGCGCCCTCGGGAAACAACGGGATGCTTTTTATTGAGTCATCATCAGTAAAAGGCAAGGGGGAGATCACCATCAAGGATACCATCTCCGGATCGACGATGCAGTATAATGAGAAGATCATGGGCAACGGCTCCATCAGCATGGAAACGCTGCGCACCATCGACCGGAGCGGAGGTCAGGACAATTTCACCGAGAAGAAGGACCTGGTCTTTACCGACGGAAGCCTCAAGGGCCATAAGACGGTGGCTTCACCCAACTTCCAGGGAGGATTGGGGGCTTCGGTCACGGAGAGGTTCAATCTGAGCCACGTGGACAAGAGCGAGACATCGAGCGTTAAAAGCGCCAATCATCTTGCCAATAACACCCTGGCCTACAAGACCGATCAGGCCTTCGACGGCACCTGGAACATCCAGACCAGATATGCCAAGTTCTACAAGAAGATCAAAGCAGATCAGCAGTACACAGGATCATTCCAGACCCAGAAGGATATCACGTTCACGGATGCGGGGCAGAAATAGAAATAAGACTCAGACACTGTAAGTAAAATTACAAACAGAAATTGTGGAAAAATTGTTAGACGAAAGGATGAGTTCTATTTTTTCATCTTTTTATCCCCGTCTCGCCCCTGCCGCCTTCCGCCAGACCTCGTCGCTATCGTCGATAGACTCGATCAGGTCGTGGATATCGATGCGGTGCTGTACCTCCGCAGCCCTCAAGCGGTCTTCCATGGAGCGGCGCAGCATCTCCCTGGAGTTCTCCCGTAATTCTTCCGCCTCCAGCCAGAGCTTTTCGGCCAGCTCCGGGTCGGTGGGTCTGCTCTCCACCGACCGGGTTCGAAGCATCATCTCCTTCTCAAGAGCGGCATCGTGCTGCTCTTTCTGGCTTTTGGCGTCTTTAAGAAGCTCTTCGACCTCTGCTGCCATATCCTCGACGCTTCTTTCTACCAGGTCTTTTTCCGAGAACATCCTTATTCCTCCAGCATCTTCAGGAAGATCTGATGAATCCTTGGGTCCGGAGTCAATTCCGGATGGAAAGCCAGCGCAAGCAGGTTTTTCTGGCGTGCTGCGACTATCGTCTCTCCTATGCTCGCCAGCACCTGCACGTCGCTACCCACCGCTCCGATGGCCGGAGCGCGGATGAAGACCGCCCGGTAGGGCTTATCAAGCCCCTTCACCATCAAGTCCGCCTCGAATGACTCCTTCTGCGGCCCGAAGGCGTTTCGGTTGATCTTGACATCCATGAGTCCCAGAGGCTTGACTCGGCCTTCGTCTCCACCCATTATCTCCTTGGAGACGAGCACCAGGCCGGCACAGGTGGCCAAAATGGGCTTGCCGGAGAGGGCGGCGGCCTTCAGCTCTTTGGTGAGCCCGTGGCTTTCCAGCTGGCGGCAGATGGCCGTGCTCTCCCCGCCCGGCAGAACCAGGGCGTCGCACTCATCGATCTGGCCACTTTTTCTGACCAGCACCGCCTGGACCTTTCCATTGCCCGCTCTTTCCAGGGCCTGAACGTGTTCTGATACGTCTCCCTGCAAAGCCAGAACGCCAATCTTCGCCACTTGCTTTACCAGCCTCTGCTCTGCAAAGCCTCGGTCTCGGGAATCGTTGCTGCATCAAGCCCCTTCATAGCCGCGCCCAGACCTTTGGACACCCTTGCCAGGAGGGCAGCATCGTCGTAATGATGGACCGCCTCAACAATGGCCTTTGCCATCGCAGCTGGGGTTTCCGACTTGAATATGCCTGAGCCCACAAAAACGCCGTCTGCTCCAAGCTGCATCATCAAAGCGGCATCGGCGGGAGTAGCCACGCCTCCAGCTGCAAAGTTGACCACAGGCAGGCGCTGCATTCGGGCGCACTCTTTAACCAGATCCAGATCAGCCTCGATCTCCCGTGCCACCTCCATGAGCTGAAGATCATCCATGCCCTTCAGGCTCCTGATCTGGCCCTGAATCATCCTCATATGCAGGACCGCCTGGCTAACGTCTCCAGTTCCTGCTTCGCCTTTGGTCCTGATCATGGCGGCTCCCTCTTTGATGCGCCGGCAGGCTTCTCCCAGGTTTCGAGCGCCGCAGACGAACGGAATGGTGAACTTGGTCTTCTCAATATGAAACTCATCTGCAGGAGTCAGCACCTCTGACTCATCCACCATGTCCACGCCCAATGCCTCCAAAACCTGGGCCTCTACAAAGTGGCCGATCCTGGCTTTGGCCATGACGGGAATGGTCACCGCATTGATGATGGCCTCGATAATTGCCGGATCGGCCATCCTGGCCACGCCTCCCATCTTTCTGATGTCGGCAGGCACAGCGTGCAGAGCCATTACAGCTACAGCACCAGCTTCTTCAGCGATGACGGCCTGCTCCGGGGTTGTGACGTCCATGATGACGCCCCCCTTCTGCATCTTTGCGAAACCGCGCTTGAGCAGTTCCGTACCAAATCTAAGATTTTCAAGCTCCATGAATTGCCCCAAGCCTTCTTAAATGCCCGGCTAATGCAGTGAGAATAAATAAACTTTTGGGCAGGCAGGCAGCCTGCCCATGTGCCTCTTATGGCATATAGTTTTCGTAGATATAGATATCCTTGTCGCCGCTCCTATCATCAGTCCAGACGATTCTTCCCGTCTTGATGCGCGGCTGGGTCTGGTTGCCGGCATCGGTGCAGATCGCCTTCTCCTTCTGAACATTGCGGTCGTAGACATAGATATCCCAGTTGCCGTTGCGGTTGTCCTGATAGACAATGACACCGTTTTCAATATCCGGATTGGTCTCATCCGCCGGGCTATTGGTAATCTGGATTTCCTTGCTGGTGTTCAGGTCATAGGCAAAGACATCCCAGTTGCCGTTGCGGTTGTCCTGCCAGACCACAGTGTGCCCGTCGGTAGCGGCATTGATCTGGTCGCTGGCATCGCTTGTCAGCGCAACCGGACTGCTTCCCTGTTTCCACATCCAGATGTCCCAGCTGCCTTTCTTATTATCCTGGTAGACCACATAGTCTCCTCCTGCCCGCGGCTTGATGCCATTGGGCGGATAGTCTGGGGTTACCTCCTTTTCGTAGAGCGGTCTCACATAAACCATCCAGCCAAAGTAGTTCTTTCGCAGATAAGCCAGGTAATCCTCGCTGAGGGAGACTGGTGTGACATTCTCCAGGCCGTAAACCAGCTCGGTAGAGTTGACAATTGATATATCAAAGGTTCGAATGCTCCAGTAATTCTCGATCCTGTACTGGTTCAGGGGATTTCTGGATATCCAGGCGATGATGCTACCGTCGATATCCGGATACATATCCTCATAGGGGCCCGCGGCTATTGGCAGCTCCAGTTCCTGTGCCAGGCTGTAGACATAGACATCTGGCTTTCCGGTGCGGTTATCCATCCAGGCCACATAGTATCCTACCTGATCATTGCCACCCACGACAGGATAGCTCTGGTCGCCGGGAGCTTTGCAGATGATGCTCATCTGTCCTGCGGCTACCGGCACTGTCCTGGGCTTGCCGCTTTGGGTGTTAAGCCAGACCAGCTTTTCATCCATGCTGGGCTTTACCTGACCGGGTCCTGCCTGAACCAGCTCATCCTTCCAGTTAGAGAGATCCAGTTTGCGAATGGATGTATCCGAACCAGAGCCGTCCACATAAGCGATGGATTTTCCTGATACTACCGGGTTTGTCTGCTCACCCGGTCGGGGATAGGTTTTGCCCCACTTTTTATCCCAGAAGTAATAGGCGATATCTTTGCTGCTGGCATCTTCCCAGGCGATGGTATTTCCGGATATGTCTGGATAAAGCTGATCTCCGCTTTCTGTCAGCTTGGTCTCGTTTCCGTTTATCAGGTCTTTGACATAGACATCAAAGTCTCCATTTCGGTTGTCCTGCCATACTACCAGATTGCCGCTGATTATGGGATACATCTGCTGTCCTGCCCCCTTGTAGATGGCAACGCTCTCTCCAGTGGTGAGATTCTGCATATAAATGTCCCAGTTGCCGCTGGAATTGTCCATCCATACTACCTTATCTCCAGAGATGGAGGGCCAGGTCTGATCTTTCTTGCCAGTGACAACGGCTGATTCAACGCCCGTAGTCATATTCTTCAAATAGATATCCGCATCTCCATTTCTGTAGTCCGCCCAGACCACTCTGTCGTCCGAGGCTTTGGGGTAAAGCTGATACCAATCCCCCTTGGATATGGGCTTTTCCGATCGAGTGAAGAAGTCAAAGCCAAAGATGTTCCAGTTTCCTCTCCTGTTGTCGCTCCATACCAGCAAGCTGCCGTTGGTGCTGGGGTAATCAGTGGAGAGCAGAAGCAGTGGATCGGTGTCAATGTATCTCCATTTGATCTGGGTGTATCCGTTGCTGTTATCCATCCAGACGACCTTATCTTTGCTCAATATCTTAGAAGAGCCATAGGGCTTGACCTGGTATGGGTCTCCCTTTCCGTCGTTGGGCGACTGGATCATGGGCAGCGCTGCAATTGGAACCTCTATACCTTTAACCAGATCGTAGAGGTAGATGTCCGGATCTCCTCCGCGCTCATCAAGCCAGGCAATATATCTGCCGAAAACACATGGCGATCCCTGGTTGGCGGTATTTGTGACAATGGCTCGCTCAGTCTTGGTAGTGAGGTTATAGGCGTAGATGTCCCAGTTACGGACACCGCTATTGGGTGCATTCCTGCCGTCCGCCCAGACGACCGTATCCCCATATATCCAGGCCGGTACCTGGTTTTTGGGCTCCGTGCAGATCGGAATCTCGCTATTTGTGGTCAGATTGTAAAGATATATATCCCATTTGTCGGTCCTCTTATCAGCCCAAACCACATTCTCTCCATTTACCACCGGCGAGAGCTTGCCTCCCTTGTTATTGGTTAACTGTCTCTGCTCGCCTGTTGTTATGTCATAAAGATAGATCTGGTCGTCTCCAGTGTCGTTGTTAAGCCAGATGACATAATTGCCGTCGATCATAGAATATCTGTGGTCTGAAGATCCTTCGGATATCTGTTTCTCTTTATCGTTCAAAAGATCGTAAAGAAAAATATCGAGATAGCCGTTTATCTTTTCAGTATAAATAACGTAGTTGCCGCTCACATCGGGGCTGCTGTGGTCTATCTTGTCATCCGTAATGGCCCTTTCTTTGCCTGTTGTAGTGTTATAGAGAT
>JAQVZT010000176.1 GCA_028708055.1 Methanothrix sp. | reverse complement strand
CCACGACTCTGCCCTCTGCGGTGGCCACAGTGCTCTCCGATATGATCAGAATGTCGCCGTCCTGCAAAGCGAGGCCAGAGGCTGCCATGGCCTTCTCGAGGCAGGCCGCCAGGTCGTCACCCGGTCTGATGAGATCCGTCTTTATGCCTAAAACCTGCAATAAGCTCACCTGTATAAACTCATCTGTAAAGCTCTGGGCTATCTATCATCGCCACAGCCTCTGCTATCCTCTCGGCAAGGGAAGAGAGCCGAAAAGGCTGGCTGCTCAGGTTCTTAACCAGTCCTGATATCTGATAGGTGGTGCCGAAGATTAAAACCTCTTCCGGTCGAGGATCGCAGCGAAGGGCAAGCTTGGGAATGGCGGCGTCTCCCCCCCGAGCCAGCATCTCCTGCTTAATTATTATGGCTTCCATGCTGCTCAGGCCGCGCACGGACAGAATGCGAAAAGAGCTCTTCTTGCAGATCGTGCCGTATCCGCGCTCATCCACCTCGGTTCTGCGAAGGATCTCGGCCATATCCTCGCCCTGGCCGAGATAGCCCAGCACCTCAACCTCCATCTCCTCGTCTGAACTGCGAGCTGACCGGCCCCGGATGGCCTGGGCCATGGCGATAGTATCCCGGGTGGCTGCGATATCATGCGTCCTGACGATGTGCGCCCCCAGGTAAACGGCAATGGCCGTGGCCGCCAGAGTTCCAGACAGCCTTTGAAATGGGTCTGGCTTATTCAAGCGCTGCCCGATGAATGACTTGCGTGAGAGTGCTGCCACCACCGGCCGTCCCAGAGCGCGAAGCCGCTGCATGCCGCTGAGGATGGCCAGATCGTGAGCCGGCGTCTTTTCAGGTATCCATTTGCCTATGCCCGGGTCCACTGATATCTTATCCTGTCCAACTCCGCCTGAGACTGCGGCTCTGGCCCTTTCTCCCAGAATAGAGATTATCTCTCCCATGTCGAGCAGATCGCCTGCCTTCTGCCTGGTGGCCATGATGATCAGAGAGCCGTCATGTCCTGCCACGCTGGCCGCCATGCCGGGATCAGACAGCCCGGAAACATCATTTATGCAGTCGGCGCCAAGGGATAGGGCATCTGCGTCTATGCCGGATCTCTGTGTGTCTACGGAGACTGTGATATCCAGATTTTCCAGAATATTCCTAAGTGCCGGAAAGAGTCTCTCCCGTTCCAAGGATTCGCTTATGGCAGGAGAGCCGGGAGCAGTTGAGACTGCGCCAAGATCGATGATATCCGCGCCCTCCTCCTGCATGGCAGTAGCGAGAGCAAGAGCCTCATGGGGGCCCGCCACCGAGCCCTTGTAGAATGATTCCCGGCTGAGATTGATCACGCCCATCAGACGAACAGGGTAGCTGTCTCCCACCGGTACTGCTCCCAAAATGCCTTTTATCAATCCCAACACCTCGCAATACTGAACATATGATCCATTCTCTCCAGGCTACTCCGAGAGCCGCAACAGTATTCCCGTTCTTCTCGCCCTCTCAATTGCCGCATCAAAGAGTATCAGCCCCAGGACAAGGTAGAATGCGGCCAGAATTATGCCAAGAGCCAGATGATGTGGCCCCGGAATAAATACTGACCTGTAGTACTCCAGGAAGTAAGTCAAGGGGATGGCTCTTGCCAGCGTTTGCAATATCGGCGGCAGCACCTCGACAGGATAGTAAATTCCGCTGATCAGCAGGATCATGCCGCTCAGGCTCCAGGCGGCAACATCCGCTTTCTGGCCAAAGGTGAGAATGGATATGCACACAGTGATGCCGATAACTGCCGCGGTGGCGAACACTCCTGCCAGAAATATCAGCACAGGCAGAAGGCCGCCCTCCTGGAAATTGAAGCCAAATAGAGCGGAACTGACCACCGCCAGAATGAAAAAGACGACGCTTCCCCTCACAATGCCGAAGAGCATTGCTCCAAAGACCAGGTGATAGCTTTTAACCGGGGCGATAAAGGTGTTCTTGATGCTCTTGGACCACATGTCGAAAAGGAGAACATAGGCCACATCGATCTGAGCGACCTGCAGGATGGTAAGGGCGATGGCTCCCACCAAAAGGAAGGAGACCATTGAGCCGTCAACCTTCAGGAACCTGGTGAGCAGGCCGATGGAAAGCAGGCTGATCATGGGCCAGAAGAACAGCTCGAAAAGGGTGAAGATATTCCTCCTGGAGATGAGCCAGTTCTTGTAGGCGCTCGCCAAATACCTGTTCAGTTCACCTTGCCAGTTCAAGGAATACATCCTCCAAGTCAGGCTCTCTTATGGTAATATTAAGGATTTTTGCCGCGCAGAAGAGTTTGACTATCCTGTCCAGACTATCTTCAACTCTGTCAATCACTATCTCCAGGCGGCCAATCTCCGATTTTATCGCCAGTACGCCCGGCAGACTCTGAATAGCAACGATGTCCGCTGATCCCTCATAGGTGATCACGATTCGTTCTCCCAATCCCAGATGCTTCTTCAAATTGCTGGGCGTATCCATGGCCACAATCCTGCCGTTTCGCAGAAATGCAATCCTATCGCAGAGCATCTCCGCCTCCGGCATGTAGTGAGTGGACAGGACCACAGGGATATTCTCCTCCTCATGAATTCTCTTAATCAGCCTGCGGGTCTTTATGGAAATATCGGGATCGAGGCCGGTAGTGGGCTCATCCAGGAATAGCAGGCGAGGGTGGTTTAGCATGGCCTTGGCCAGAGATAGGCGCTGCTTGAGGCCGGTGGAGAGGTTCTCAAAGGTCATATCCCTAAAGTCGCCCAGCTCAAAGGCATCGATCTGATCCTCCACCGCCTGAGAGAGCGCGGAGCCGCAAAGACCGTAGAGCATTCCGTAGTATCGCAGGTTCTCCCGAACCGTGAGGCTCCAGGGAAAATTGGGTTTGGCAGTGCTGATGTTTATGACTTTGCGTATCTCTTTGCTGTCACGGCGGGCATCCATCCCCAGAATGGAAAGGCTGCCCCGTTCCGGGAAGATGAGCGTGGAGAAGATGGAGATTAGCGTGGTCTTGCCTGAGCCGTTTGGCCCGAGCAGGCCGAAGATCTCTCCTTCTTCGACATCCAGGGATATGTCATGAAGAACCGTGGCTCTTTTTCCCAGGAAGCTCTTATAAATCTTGGATATTCCTGCCGCTTTGATTGGCTTTTCCGTCATTTTTCACTCTGGCTTGATTTTGTATCTACTGTCCTGCTGTCCCTATCGCCTTCTTTTCCTTCGGCCTGTGAGCCGATCCCTTCGCCGCCATAATAGAAATGCGGTCACGCCGGCGATCACAAGGCCGGGCAACGCCGATCCTGACCGGGCGAAGCTGCCTGCAAACCCGGCTTCAGAGAGAGTTATCTGGAAAGGAACAATTATGCTTTTCTCCTGGCAGAAAATCTCGCAGCCCAGCTGGTAGTCCTGCGGGCTGGCATTTGCATCCGTTCTCACAAGAAAATCCAATACATGAATCGATCCCGGATCCAGATCCCCGAGAAATATGGCCGGGCTTTCCGCATAGAACGGGGGTGCTGCCAGGAGCCTGACGGAGCAATTGCGCAGCACTGTAAATCCGTCATTGCTCAGCGCTATGCTGATGCTCGCACTCCCTCCTGCATAAAGCCGGGACTGGACGGCCAGAATATGCAGAGTTCGATCTGATCCCGACACAAACACATTGCAGGTAATGTTCTGCTGTTCTGCTTCGTAGAGAGGAAAAACCTCGCCGTTTTTTGCGCTTGCATCCACCTGGCGCTCGTAATCCAGGAGGAGAGGAAGAGCGTACCAGCCGCTGGCATTCTTCTCTGCGGTGATATTGAACCGGAGCCGGGCCGCGAATCCGGCAGGAAGTGCGCCGAGGCTCTGCGAAGGATCTGTAACCCTGATGGAAGGCGCACTACCGAGTGCGGCAACGATGTTCAGGGCATCACAGCTCTTTGTTTCTGCCATCATCTCCTGCAATATATCATCATGCTCGCCGCTCTCATTGATCGGGATAAGCTCTTTCAGCTCGCCGCCGTTGGCCAGGCTTATTTGCAATGTGCTCTCTCCGGGAAGCAGAATCGGGTTGACCACAGAAGCGGCAAGCTCCGGGCGGCCCAGTGATTTATAGTGGTCATCAGCAAAGAATATGAGATCTTCCCCCAGGCCGGTGCCTGCAAGAAGAAGCAGAATGCTGATGATATGCAGGAGGTTCATCCTCTTTCAGGTTAATTTGCATCCATTAATTAAACCTATCTCCGATCGTCTATCTGAGAGCAGGCTATCTTGAGAGCAGGGTGCTCAGGAAGAAGGCCACGGCGGCTATCAGAATTATCGTCGCCCCTGATGGCACATCCAGCTCATAAGAGACAAGCAGCCCAAGGGTCACAAATACCGCCCCCAGAATTACCGATCCGGCCATGATGGTAGGAAGGCCGGTCAGGTGCCTCCGGCTTATGGCGCCGGGAATGGTGAGAAGCGCTATGACCATGATTATCCCCACGATCTTGATGAGGATGACCACACTGAAGGCCACCATCGCCAGGAGCAGTAGTCGAAGCCCCCGCACCGGAAGGCCGATGGCTTCTGCGTAAATGGGATCAAAGCTCAGGAGAAGAAGCTCTTTGTAGAGAAGATAAACCAGGAGCAGGATGATCAGAGTGAGTGCCGAGATAAAGAGTGCGTCGCTCCCGGTCACCGCCAGGATATTTCCGAACAGGTAGCCGTAAAGGTCTCTGGCGTAACCCTGTGAGAGGGTGAGGAGCATTATTCCAAGAGCCATGCCTGTGGCCATAAATACTCCAATTGCAGTGTCTTCGGAGACGCGCGCTCGGGAGCTGATCATGCCTATTCCAATGGCGGTCAGGACGGCTGAGCCGATTCCGAAGGCCAGCGGATCGTAGCCCAGGAAGTAGCCAAGGCCGATTCCGCCAAAGGCAGCGTGGGCAATGCCGTCACTGATGAACACTATTTTATTTAAAATTACATATATTCCGATCACGCCGCAGAGCACCGAGGCGGCCAGTCCCGCTGCCAGGGCGTTTTTCATGAAATCGTACTGGAGAAAACCTAAATCAATCATGTTCCCTCAGGACCCGGTGGGGCATGCCGTGCGCTATCATCTCCACCGGGCAGCCATAGGCCTTTTCGATATCGTCGTTGCTCAGTTCCTTGGAGTCATGATAATAAAGCCGCTGGTTTAAGCAGGCGATCTTCTTCACATGCTTGGAGATGGCTGTGATATCGTGGGAGACCAGAACAATGGCGATGGAAAAATCGCAATTCAGGTGGCAGAGCAGATCATAAAATTCGGTCTGCTGGGCGGAATCCACTCCCGCGGTAGGCTCATCGAGAAGGAGAAGATCAGGATCAGAGACCAGTGATCTTGCTACAAATACCCTCTGCTGCTCCCCTCCGGAGAGGGCACCTATCTCACGATCGGCCCGGTCTTGCATTCCCACCGCCTCCAGAGCCCTGAGAGCCGCCTCGCGGTCCGCGCTGCCGTAGCGGTGCATGAGCCCCCTGCGGCTATACCGTCCCATCAAAACTACATCATGCACGCTAACTGGAAAGCTCCGGTCAAAGACGGTCTTCTGGGGCATGTAGCCCACGCGGCTTCTGGCTGCTGCGGGCGGCAGCCCGAAGAGGGAGATGCTGCCCCGGTCTGGCCTGATCAGGCCCAGCATTGCTTTGAGCAGCGTGGACTTTCCTCCTCCATTGGGACCGATCAGGCCAAGAAAGTCGCCTGCTTCCAGCTCCAGGTTTATGTCCTCCAGTACGGCATGCTCTGCCCTGTAGACCCAGAGGTCCCTTATGGAGAGTATCTTTTCGCTCATGTTAGGCTCAGGGCGATCTCCTGGCTCGC
>JAQVZT010000175.1 GCA_028708055.1 Methanothrix sp. | reverse complement strand
CTGAGCCCGGAGGGAGCTTACCTCACAGGCAGCCTGATGCTGGAGATGATCCGTCCGGAGGTTTCCGCGGTTGCCGGCCTTACTCTGGGCGCGGACCCAATAGTCTCGGCCATATCGGTTCTGAGCCACATTCAAAAGAGAGGCCTATCCGGCCTGATTGTGCGAAAAGAGCCTAAAAAGCACGGAACCATGAGCTTTGTCGAGGGCCCCGCTCTGGAAAAAGGCGCTACAGTAGCAGTAGTGGAGGATGTGGTCACATCGGGAGCATCCCTGATCAGAGCTGTCGACCGCATCAAGGCGGCAGGATATCAGCCCGTGCAGGCGCTCGCCATACTGGACCGACAGGAGGGTGGAAGGGAAGCAATAACTGAACATGGACTGAATCTGCAAGCCCTTTTTACTCGCGACGATCTGGACATAGATAAATATAAAAAGAACATTTGAATCGAGAAGAATGCATAAAAGCCTTAAAAATTTTTAAAGAAATAATCCGCAAGCGATTGTTTTACATTTGGCCTGTCTCAGAGGACCCAGGTGAATCTCCCTGCGCAGATCCATCGCCCTGCTGCCCGCTGCCTTCGCTGCCGGAATTGCCTGGCCCATTATCGGTGTTATCAGGTCCATTTCCGGAATTATCGGGATTCATATTTCCGGGCCGCTTTTTGTTAGGCAAACCGCCGTCTTGTGGAATTGTGTTTGGATCTGCGGTTTGGTCAGCGCCACCGGTATACGATCCACCAGGATAAGATCCATCCTGTCCAATGCCTGGTGTCATGCCAGTCAATGGCCCTTGCTGCGATTGCTGAGAGGCAGAAGGCGTTGAATCAATGGCGGTAAATGGAGCTTCCAATCGAAGATTGCGCCAGACTCCTCCTTCCGCATAGTTGATATCTGAAACGATCCAATAGGATCCACTCTGCTCTGCAGTAAGCGGGTAACTGACCTGCTGAGTGACACCGGGATAAAGCTCGGTGCTCTGCTCCCCGGCGTTCGCGACAACTCCGTAGGGAAGGCTGGGCGTGACCACTGCTTGTGTAGGCGTCTGTCCATTATAGGTAAGCGATACTGTTACCGTGACCATCTGCCCAACGGTTGCCGATGGCGCAAGGCTCTGAAAAGCTGTAAGCTCAGCAGCCGCTTGTCCCAGTATTAGCCCCATCCCAATGAGCAGAAGAATTTGCCCCAATCCCAAATGCTTCATCGGACCACTATTGTTAAGCCAGCGAGATTTAAAGATACCTGTCATACGAGATTGATATGAGACATATTCGCAGCCTTGATGCACATTTCCGCCAAATCTCCCATCTCAGCCCGGCTCCAAACATAAAATACTTATTTGGTTTGGTGATATCAACCAACGATGGATGTATCGTTTTCTGCCTGGCGGCATTCGCGAGAAGAGTGCTTGCAGCTCAAAGGAGAAGGTTTCTCCTTCCTCTTCGATAGGCGCTACACCAATCGACTCAACAGGATGAGTCGCGTTTTCTTCGAAGCCTATGTTGTGGCCACCAAAGAGCTGGCTGCGCAGGAAGATCGTTTTCCCAGTCTGAGCGAGATCGACGCAAAGATGGAAAGCGGAGCGGTTTACGCCTTCAAAGATCGTTTGATGAAGAACACCGAGTTCTTCGAAGAGGTCAAGATATCCGGCGTCTCCTACCTGGTTCCGCGGGCACTCAGGTTCATGGATGTTACGGGAACATATACCGATCTGATCCTTAACTTCGATGAAGGCACTGTGGTGCTTCCTACGAGAAGGAAGATGGCACCTATTCCGAACAGCTCCGTGCCGATAGAAGAGAGCCGGCCAGTAACATCGCGAGCTGCTGAGGCAACAGGGGAAGCGCCCGCAGTTGCCGATGAAAAACCTGAAGATGCCATCGAAGAAAAGACTGAATCAGAGGCAGATGACAAGACGAAACAAAAGATCGAATCCAGGACAGAAGACAAGAGCGCGGAGGAAAAAGCGCCATCCTATCCGCTGCATACGCCAGAAGTCCTCGACGAGATGATGCCTGCATCGGATACGTCGAGCGCGGCATCATCAGTTGTTTCATCCGCGGCATCTTCCAAGAATGAAGCGGTATCATCCAAAATTGCAGCCGCAAAGGATATTGCTGCGCCCGCTCAGGCGGCGGCCACTTCTACCGCCAAGAACATTCAGATGCCGCCAGTCGGCAAGAAAAAGATGCCAATGCCGCCCAGAACAGTCACCATATTGGGGTCGGCCATTCTGCTGTCTCTTCTTGCAGTTCTGTTCATGTATGGGCCGTCGCTGGTGGACAAGCCCTTACCGCCATCTTCTCTGGTCTTTTACACTGCGAATTTATCCAATAGCAGCAACGAGAGCTATCTGGGAATGAACATCACCAACCCGGATGGCATGGCAAATGATATGCAGATCTCTCTTCCCCCTAATATCGATCAGAGCATCAGCGCTAGAGGCGGAATTGTGACCATCTCTCATGGCAATAATACTCTCGTGCGGATGAATTCCACTGGTGACGCAAGTGTCAAGATATATCTGCAGGGTAACTGGACAGCAATTCCTGTAAGCCTCAGCTTCCAGGCACCTGAAGGATTCAGTACCAACCTGCTAGTTTACGGATTGCCATCTACGGTCACGAGCATGAATGAGACATCCGTCTTAACGTTCAATCTAACCCGAGAAGGGGTGAGCTTTGAGCAGAGCTATACCCAGAAGAAATAGACTGGCGATCATTGCCGGTAATAAGGACGCTGATTCGTCCATGAGAGAGGCAGTCTCTCTCGGCGTTTTTGATAAGAGCCGCAAGATCATTAAGAAAGACGGCCAGGTGGAGATCCCTGTCATGCAATCCGTCCCCGGCTATGAGCATATTTTGCAGGAAGATCCGGTCTACTACAGGAAAACGCCGGACCTCTGCCATTCCCTTCAAGGAAAAATTCCCCAGGAATGCATCGATATCCTTCCCCGCGGATGGTTTCTTTTAGGAGACATAATAGTAGTCAAGATCCATCCTGGCCTCAGGGAATATGAGCAGCAGATCGGCCAGGCCCTTTTGGACTTTTATCCTCGCTGCCGTTCTGTACTGGCTGACGAGGGCATCTCCGGCCCCTTTCGCGAGCCAGCACGAAGGCTTATCATCGGAGATAAAACACAGACCGTGCATAGGGAAAATGGCATTAGATTCAATTTGGACGCGAGACTGGTGATGTTCTCTCCCGGCAACCTCACGGAGCGCATCCGAATGAGCCGCCTGGGCAAAGGCGAGTATGTAGTGGACATGTTTGCCGGGATAGGATACTTTTCCATTCCCATGGCTGTGCACTCTCAGCCGAGAAAGATCATGGCAATCGAGTGGAATCCCAATGCTTACCATTACCTCTGCCAGAATATCCGGCAAAATCATGTGGAGGATATTGTGCAGCCTGTCCTGGGGGACTGCGCGAAAGTGACTCCGGAAGGAGCGGCAGATAGGGTGGTGATGGGCATGGTCCAGGTAACCGACCGATATCTGCAAAAGGGCATTTCCGCCCTAAGGCCGGGGGGGATTCTGCATTACCATCAGACCATTCCGTCCCGCATGTATCCGGACGCGGCCATCAGAGATGTGACGGCAGCAGCAGAAGCGCTGGGCTATCACGCCGATATCCTGGGCCATGTGCTGGTTAAGAAGTTCTCACCAGGCGTGGTTCATGCTGTAGTTGACGCCCGAATCGATAGTGATTTCTAATCGAGACGGCTATCACCAATTATGATTGTCACCTGGCTGGGACACTCCTGCTTCCTGCTGGAAGGCAAAGATAGCATTTCTCTGCTGCTTGATCCATTTCATGAGGATGAGGTGGGCTACAGCCTCCCGCCGATTCGGGCGGACATTGTGCTCATCAGCCATGATCATCTGGACCACAATAATGCCCTCGCTGCGGGAAAGGATGCGAAAGTGATCTCCGGCCCCGGCAAACACAATTGCCAGGGAATGTATATTCTGGGCATAGAATCGTACCATGATGCGGATTGTGGAAGGCTGCGAGGTGCCAATACCATCTTCTGCTTCGCGCTGGACGGCATAAGAGTCTGCCATCTGGGCGATCTGGGGCACGCTCTGAGCCCGGATCAGGTGAAGGCCATAGGCGCGGTGGATCTGCTCTTTCTTCCAGTGGGGGGAAGATATACCATTGATGCAGCCGGTGCGAATGAGGTGATGAGGCAGCTAAATCCGGCAATCGCTGTGCCCATGCACTATAAAACCAATGCCCTGAGCTTTGATCTTGATCCAATCGACGGTTTTCTCAAAGGCAAAGGCCAGGCAGATCTTCAGAAGAGACTGGTTTTAAATAATGGAGAGCTTTCTCGCGCAGGCAGGTCCGAACAGGAATTTCGGGTTGTTCTTCTCAACTGTCCCAGGGCGGAAGGAGCCCGTCAATCGATAGATTAATAACTACCTGCTGCAAGGGTAGTGGCGAAGCCCGGTAGTGTAGCGGTCAATCACAGGAGGCTCTGGACCTCCCCACCCAGGTTCGAATCCCGGCCGGGCTACTCTTCTTAAAAAGATAATTTAAGCACGGCCTGAGAGCCATATTCAGTCATAGTACAAGTATGCGTCTTCCGTGCATCTTGCGAATGGAAAAGAAGAGCTTTGAGATCGCGGTTTTCAGGGTTCGATATGATCCCGCTTCAGCTCGTCTATTGCATCCGGGGTGAGGCAAATTTCCGCCAGTTGAATCGCGCCCATTGAAGAGATCATCCTGGTCAGCATCTCAGAGATGGTGCGTCCAATATCCTCCTCTTTGCTGGATAGGGCCATGGATAGAGCGCAACCAAGGTTGTAGGCGGTCCAACTGGCATAGGTGAAATGAACCATGAGATCTTCGATTCCACCATCAATCCAGGGTCCCTCTGAGTCTGGCCAGATAACCCTCGATCTGATGCTCCTGAAGCTCTGGATATTCGCCTCAAACTGAACTAGGCCATCGATCATAAAACTCACATCCTGGTGCTTTCCGGTCGGGATAAATTCCTCCCGGGACGCCTTTTGACTATCAGTAGATCCGTCCATTCCAGATGATAATGCCGCTACAATATTCTATCTCACTCGCTTCTATTTAACCTGTAGTATCGCGAAGGCTAATTTGGCGAACCGCTGACTGCATGTAGTCCTGCAGAGTCCCGAATCTGCAGACTCCCTATGTAGTCCCGAAAACTAGATATATTGATAAAGAAGATAGTTATGTTTTGTCGCGTATTGTTCCCAATAGAAGTGATTCATAGGCCGATTAAGTCTAGCCGACCGATCGACCGATAAGCAGGATTAAAGACTTCCTTCACTCGGATCGATAAAGGTTTCAGGTCGAACGGACGCCGCGCAATTTCGGCGTAGGTCTTCGGCGATGGCGAAAAACACCTCACAAGGTGCAATGGTCAGATCGCCATGGATCATCGGCAAGAGGGAAAACGCGGCGCAGGAATGCGCAATGAAATAGGCCAGAGCCAGGCCCTCCGTCTACAGGCGATCGGGTCCCCTTGAAACGGGCGCTGTGTCAAAATCCCAGTGCTGCCTGGCCAATGAGTCGCGCATTGGCTCCGGGTGAGATGAGACGGCTGCTACAGGGCAGCTCTGTTCCTCCTGGGAGGGCGCTGCGGAACGGCGTTTTTCTCACCTTTTCTTCCCTGCAGTTTCAGTTTTCATGCCGATTTTATTGATGGTGTTCTACCTCCGAGGCAAAAATTTATATCCTATCACTAACATAGGGTTAGTATAGACAAGTAATCATATGGTGATATCAAATGTGGGATAAGAGGTATCCATCAATATTCGATATATTCGAGAGCTTTGCCAA
>JAQVZT010000174.1 GCA_028708055.1 Methanothrix sp. | reverse complement strand
CGAATCCAACCCGGTAAAACTCACAAATTCAAGGGATTCTGAGCAGGAGGCTAGCCCCCTTTCCCCTTCCTCCTGCCCAGGCGGTAAGGATAAGTCCCCACTCTCCTATCCCGCTGAATAGTGGTTACCGGCAGAGTTAATAATCCTTTTTTTCATGTAGATGTTATGTAGGCTTGATCTAGGTCGTCTGCGGTTAAGATGAATTGATGCAGACTGGCCAAATATGGCGATCATTGTCTTGTCGAGCGAATTCTTTTTCTACAGTCACTAAAATATGCAAATGTATGGACAAGCTATTGCACTTCAATCGATCGCTGAGCGGTATGCTAATTGTCTTGATTTGTCTTCAGGCGATCATATTGAGTTCTAACGGCCTTACCAATATGGATTATCATCTGAGCCGACTGAAGAATGCAGATGCGTCTGTCTCTGCCTATCATGGGTTTCATGGCGACAACAGTGCAGAGCTGACAATAAATCGTGAAGGAAATTATGCCAGGATTTATATTTATCCCGATCCGCCTCTGCAATTTGAAGATCTTGATCAGCTCAGCATGTGGGTAAATCCGCTGTCAGGTGATGGATCGATTCAGGTTGAGCTTTATCTTGACGGCGATGGGGACGATAGCTACAGCAGCAAGAACGCAGGTGATGCGAGGATCATCTCCGAGAAAAAAACATGCTCCGAGGCAGGAATGTCCAGCAATACCTGGAATGAACTGGATGGGTTTGATCTTCAATATAATAAGTACAAAGACAACGACTTTCCGATGGGATCCTTGGATGACTGCAAGAGCCGGCTAGGCAATGAGAGAATTGTGAAGATTTACATCACAGTCTACAAGGACAAAGAGATCAATGTATCTCAGACATCCGCACTTATCGATTACATCAGGATAGGCGATGAGATAATAAGTTTCGAGCCTCTGGAAAAGGAGGATATCAAAGATGGACCGTCTTCCGCGACTCCTGGCGGCCTTATAACCTACACAATAACCTATGGAAATAATGGCATGGAGTCGGTCGATGTAATCGTCAAAGAAATATTCGACCCCAAAACAGTATTCATTGCCGCTTATCCCTCGCCAGACCCCGGTACTTTCGGCACCTGGACCTTTCACAATCTTCCTCCCGGCGCTCATGGACAGATAGTGATCAAGATGAGAACCCTCAAGCCTGCCGCAAAGGGCATCATCGACGGCCAAGTCTCAGGCAATGGATTCATGTCCCGCAAGGGAGTGCTTTCCACGGAATTTGACAGCTATATTATCACGAATCGTGTGTTTATCGAGGCAGGCGAGTTCAACTACTCGGCAAGTGCCACAACAAGAATCCGGCCAATCATCGGGTCCACTCTTGCTTTCGGCGAGCACGGGTCCGGAGTCTATCGGTCTAATGAGAAGCTCACATACAATTCCGCCAGCATCAGCGCTGAGCGCCAGATCCTTGCCGAATTCTCACCCTGCACCATTAACCAATCCCCAAATAGCACACCGCTTTTCCTACAAGGAGACTGGTCAGCCAATCTGAGGGCGGAGAACGATTACCGGGACATTTCATGGAGTGATAGATACTACGAAGGCCAGGACCTGAACCTCAGCTATCAGACACAGTTGGGCAAGACTCTCTCTTATCTTGAGACCTCTGCCGCCTTCCAGGGCCAGGCTGACCGCACTGCTTACTGGCCAGGCGGATTTGCCGATACGCATCTGACCGGAAACTTCAGCCTGACAGGAGGGGCAAGATGGAGGTGGGCTAACAAGACCATAAGCCCAGAAAAAGAATGGCTGGCTTGCAGCTGTCCAATCGAAGACAGTCTCATAGCCTCATAAACGCGACTGTTAAAGCAAGGCAGTAACGATAGAGTGCCAGAGATAGTGAGCTAGAGATAGAGAGCCAGCGCGAAAAAATAAGGCGAATCTTCGCCTGGCTTCTTCCAGTCCTGGGCTCAGATATTCGGGTTAAATCGTCAGCCAGAAGCCTGATAGAACACATCCACTATGACCACGTTGCTCGGCTGGTTGTTCACCACAAAGTAGAAAATGTGCCTTCCCGGCTGCCCGGCGATGAAGCTCATGCTGCTATATCCCGGCCCGAATTTATCCGCCCTGTAATCGGTATTGACTATATCGGTCTGGATCAGCTTGAAGAAGCTGCCTTCTCCGCCTGATGGCACACTGGCCACCAGTTGAAGCGATGAGCCCAGCGGGATTGCTGCATACTGGGTCCAGTTGGTCTGGCCGGATATCCAGAGGTCATTGCTCCTGGTGGCCTGCGATGAAGCATAGGTTGCATACGGCAGCCATAGACCGTTTCTGTAGTAGACTCCCAGGGGAGTCTGTCCTGCGATGCCATAGGGGACCGGGCTGCTCACCGCGTCGCTCATCACATACATTGCCGGCGTTACGACGGTCTTGTAGTATTCTCTGTAGGGCACAAAGGCGCTGCCGGGAACGGGCAGATCCAGCCACTTAACCATGCCAGAAATCCCTTCATCCATCATTGATGAGCGGTCGTAGGTGCTCACGTATCCGCCATCCAGGTAGTCTTCTCCCCACGCTATACCGATCAGCAGACAGACGGCGAGCGCCGCCATGCACACCATGACTCTTGTGTGATTCATTTATTACACCTGATTTACTTCCTATGCCATTTTCTTAGCAAAAATTTATTGATTTTGGCTCCGCCTCAATTTCCAATATTTGCGATTATTTGCGTTTATTTGCGATTTTTATTATGACTGCGATCCGCAAAGAGGGCCGGAGGGAGGCCCTCTTTTCAGGAGGTACGGATGGCAAGGCCCCAACTATCTTCTTGCCTATACAATCCAAGTCTATCATAATTTATAGCCCTTTTTTTCAGGTACAGGTCATATTGATTTCATCTAGATGACCCAGAATCATAACCGCAAGCCTATTATCCTCAAAGCCGGGGATGCTAACTATGGCCATGAATGTGCAACGTTTCATAGAGGATGCCATCGCGGAAATCAGGCGCGATGTAAGGGGCCGAGCCATCATTGGATTGTCGGGTGGCGTAGACAGCTCGGTATGCGCCATGCTGGGCCATCGCGCTATTGGGGATCGCCTGGTTCCTGTTTATGTGGACTCTGGACTCATGAGGCAGGATGAGTCGGATCGAATTGAGCAGCTCTTCCAGGGCATCGGTCTAGTGCGCGTAAATGCGCATGAGCGTTTTCTCAATGCTCTAAAAGGGGTCACGGACCCTGAAACTAAGAGAAAGATCGTGGGAGAGACATTCATTCGCGTCTTCGAGGAGCAGTCACGCAAGATCGGAGGCGATTGCCTCATGCAGGGGACTATCTACCCGGATAGAATTGAGTCTGACGGCGGAATCAAGGCCCATCATAATGTTGGTGGTCTGCCCTCTTGCATGGATTTCAAGACCATAGTCGAGCCCCTGCGCGACCTGTATAAAGACGAGGTTCGCGAAGTTGCCAGGGCCCTAGGCCTTCCCGAAGAGATCAGCGAGAGAATGCCTTATCCCGGACCGGGACTATCGGTGCGCATCCTTGGCGAGGTCACATCCGAGAAGCTGGATGTGGTGCGCAAAGCCAATGTGATTGTAGAGGAAGAGGTGGAGAAATTTCATCCCTGGCAGGCTTTTGCGGCACTGCTCGGCAAAGCGACGGGCGTGAAGGGCGACATCCGGGTCTATGGCTGGGTGGTGGCGGTCCGTTCCGTATCCTCCCGAGATGCCATGACTGCGGAGGCGATGGAGCTGCCCTGGGAGACGCTCAAGCGCATCTCCAGCCGCATAACAAGCGAGATTCCAACCGTTGCCAGAGTGGTCTACGACCTGACACCCAAACCTCCGGGAACGATTGAGTTCGAGTAAAGGGCTATAGATGTCCCAACGAGATACTCAATGAGATATCAGCCATAATACTCTTTTTGCCAGGGCTATTTTTGCCGATCTACTTAGATCAATTTCATGAGCGGATACTTTTTCTCGGTGTCGTACTCCAGCCTGGCGCTCACGATCTCACCTTCAAAATCGATCTTCACCTGGGCGATGATCATGCGCCCCTCCAGCTCGCCGTAGCCAAAGAAGTTATCAGATAGCATCTTGCGGTCGATCTGAACACTCACGTTCTTCACATATGGTTGTAGTGAGATGCTCTTTTCCATGGCCTCTTCCAGGCTGCCTGCGGTCGTCAGGCTGACCGGCGCACCCACAAACTGATGGTAGAGCGCTCCAAGCTTTATGCCCGCCTCAAAAGCGGCTATCTCTTTTTTCGTAGGCGTGAGATCACCACCGGACTGCCAAGATAGAGTGCGACAAGAATTATGACCACAAGCGTGGCCTGCAGGATATCATGCTGGCGGAAGAGGAACAATCCCACCACCAGAAATATGCTGCCAAGTATTGCCATTACGCGAAGGTCTTTGATCTTAGGATAGGAGATGCTGCTCACCATGAGCAGCGCCAGAAAGAGCATGAGCGCCGTGGATAGTGCCGGCCTTCCCAGGAGAACGCTGGCCGAAAGGGCTATTCCGGCAGCGGGAATGGGCAGTCCCTCAAAGAATGCGTCGCCGCCTCGGTTGGCCACATTGAACCTGGCCAGGCGGAGCGCTCCGCATAGCAAGAAGAAGATGCCCAGGAGCCAGAGGCGGGGAGGCAGATGAAATGCCGTGATGGCCAGAAATGCGGGCGCAGCTCCAAAGGAGATCAGGTCGGCAAGCGAATCGAGGTTTGCGCCAAGAGGACTGCCTCCGAACTTTCTCGCCAGGAATCCGTCCAGGCCATCTGCCATGGCGGCCAGAAGGATGAACACCACAGAGTACTGGGGATAAATGGCTCCCCATGCTCCACCGACTGCAAGAAGCGCCAGGAATCCAAAAGCGACATTCAGGAGTGTGAACAGGTCCGGCAGCCGTATGACCCGAAAGACATTCATGAATTCCTCACTGCAACCACTGTCTCTCCTGCCCGGACCTTGTCTCCCTTATTTACAAGCAGAGTGTAGCCCGCAGGAATGCTGACCTCCACCCTTGAACCGAAGCGGATCATGCCTATTCTCTCTCCTCGCGACACCTGATCACCGGGATGAACATAGCAAACGATTTCTCTCACCAGGGTTCCGGTTATCTGGCGCAGCTCCATGATTCCGTCCACAGTTTCCAAATGCATCCTGTTCTGCTGATTCTTGGTTGCCCGTCCCATGAAAGCTGGCAGATGGGTGCCTTTCCGGTATTCGATATTGCGAACATATCCATCCAGTGGGGCCCGGTTGACGTGAACATTGGATGGACTCATGAAGATGGTGATTTTTCCCGAGTTGGCCTGGATGATCTTTCCGTCTGCAGGGGAGAGCATACCATCCCCGCTGGGGAGGCGATCCGGGTCCCTGTGAAAGAATATCATGAAAACAAATCCCGCCAGAGATACAGCTGACAGAAGCCAGATTCCTGTGGCGGCAAGCCACACGGTGAGAAAGACGGGCGCCATTACCCAGACGGTTGAATTTCTCGCTAGCTTCATGCCGTATCCTTTCTCCTTGGTTTGATCTCTGCTGCAAGATCATCAATGATTGATAAAAGCTCCGGCAAGAGCAGAAATACCAGGTAAGATATGGCCAGAAGGGCAATCGTAGATCCGATCTTTGCAATTATATTATGGGCTATATCAAAACTGCCCTCTCCAAACCAGCTCCCGCCATAGGCCATGAGCACGAATCCATTTCTCACAATGTTCAAGAGATATATGGACAGAGTGGATGCCACCAGAGCCTCAAGCTTGCGGTTTAGGGGCGCCTGAACCGATAGGATCAATCCGGCAAACAGGGCAATGCTCTCAAT
>JAQVZT010000173.1 GCA_028708055.1 Methanothrix sp. | reverse complement strand
ATCGTATCATCACAATCGCAGTGAGCTGCCTGAATGGCGTCCCCTCTGTGGTCTTCGGGCTATTCGGGCTGGCCTTTCTGGTGACCTATTTGGGCGTCTCTCTCCTGTCCGGCTCCATAATCCTGGGTCTCATAAACATCCCCACCATAATCCTGACCTGTCAGGAGGCCCTGAAGAGCGTACCCAACTCATTGCGGGAGGGGAGCCTTGCCCTCGGGGCTACCAAGTGGCAGACTATCAGAAAGGTGGTCTTGCCTTCAGCAGCGCCAGGCATATTGACCGGGGTGATCATCGGGGTGGCCAAGGCCTCAGGAGAGACTGCGCCAATCATGTGGACAGCGGTCACCTTTACTGCAACGCCTGTGCAGATGATTTATGGCTTTATCCCCAATGTATTTCAGCCGGTCAATAACCTGGATTACCATTTGCTGAATCTGATCTATTTTCTGGGGGCATGGGATGTGGAGGCCCGGGCCTGGGGCACGGCACTGGTGTTGATTGCCCTGGTGCTGGGAACCAACATGCTGGCCATTGTCGTCCGGAACCATTATAGAAAGAAGATATCCTGGTAGGCGGATTTGGACGTTTCAGAAGGAATTTTCGCCATCCGCCTGAAAGCTTGCTATCAGCTTAGTCTTGCTGTCTGCTAAAAGGTTTCAAAGGCAGGGCACTGCTCCCTGTTCTCTTCTTGCCGCAAAGTCTTCCATTACCTTGTTGAGCATATCGCGGATTCTGGGCGCTTCATCTTTTTTCAGGTCCTGGGGCATCAGCGGCAGGGCGAGCATCATGGCGATATCCAGCTGCATTGAGCTGATCGGGCTGGAGCTATTCAGCATCCCCAGGGCTTTTTCTCGGACGGCGGCGATGCAGCTATGCATGCTTCTCATCTCATCTTCGCCCTGTCCTGGCATTTGCCTGCCGGTCATCTCCCAGCCGCTAAGGACTGAGGCCAATAGGCCGGATTTCAAATCGTCTGCGATATTTACCATCTTGAGCAGGTCTAGGGTCAATCCCAGTTTCAGGGATCTGATCTCTCCTGTTCTCGTCGCCAATCCTTCTCTCTGTAAGATCGCATCATAATAACCCAGAAGGCCAAGCACGTTCTCGCTCTTTTGCGAATCCTCGTATCCATTATCTCCAGGCATCTTCTTTCACCTTATTTCAACTATTTGTCGGGGCAATGCATTTAGCAAGACAAAATTTCCGCAGTCTGATGACAATTGTGCAAAACAGGATATTTTACTAAATAGCAAAGAATATAAATATGGTCTAGAAGCAAACGCCTCATCTGTCCTCACGATAAATACCTCTTTTTTCTTTCGCGGTTGAGGTACCTGCTTGATTTCGCAGCCCATTTCTGGATTCAAGGCGTTTGGCACAACCACTTTTTACTAAATTCGTTCAATATATTCCTTCTCTCATTAAAACACATATCTCTATTTTGTGAATATATTCTATATACTCGTTATTCTTTATGTGTTCATTATCACAATCAAAATTTATAATAAATTTCGATATGTCGACTTGCGGCATGACATAGATCACGCAGTCCCTCTAAATCAATGAGCGGAATTCGGGCCATATTGTATATAGGCTATATATCTTACGATTTTGTAATATATCTCTGAGTCGATCTATATTTTATTTGGCTCACCTTTACATATCATTCTTGCTTCCTCCTCGCCGGTGAATTCGTTGAGAAAGCTGCTGAGTGTTCTAATAATCGCCTTGATCATGGGCGCGATCGGCACCTCGATGGTCATGGCTAAGGAGACGGTTAGTGTCTCTGGATCGACTACCGTATTGCCTCTGGCGGAAGCCGGTGCTGAGGCTTTCAATGGCGTGCAGTCCGATTACCAGGTGCTTGTCACCGGTGGAGGCACTGGGGTAGGCATGAAGAATATCGCCGAGGGCAATTCAGAGATAGGGATGGCCTCCCGCGAGGTTACTGCCGATGAGAAGACCCAATTTGGCGACAAGTTCAAAGAAAACATGATTGGCTATGACGGAATCGTCATTGCGGTGAGCAAGCAGATCTATGATGCTGGAGTGGCATCTCTCACCAAGGACCAGGTTAAAAAGGTCTACTCTGGAGAGATCACCAACTGGAAGGAGCTGGGCGGTCCGGATTCTGAGATACTGGTCATTGCCAGGGAGCAGGGTTCCGGCACCAGAGATACCTTTAATGAGGATGTCATGGGCGACAAGAAGGCTGAGACTCCTGGAGTCAGCATAGTTGCAGGCAGCAACGCTGAGGTCCGTACTGCCATAACCGGCAGCAATAAGGCCATAGGTTACCTGGGATTCTCCTATGCCGAGGACGATGCCGTCGGTGCCATAACCCTGGACGGGGTCAAGCCCACCGCGGAAACCATAAAGGACGGCAGCTATGAGCTGGCCCGCAAACTATACTTCTACACCTTTGGCGATGCCAAGCCCGGCGCTAAGGCATTCATAGATTTCATGACCGGCTCCGAGGGTCAGAAGGTAGCGCAAGAGTACGGATTTGTGCCGCTCTGAACATCCAACCAATCAATTTTTTCGCTTCGTTTTCTCGTTGCTGTTTCTATTTGCCGGCCCATCGTATTCGTACTCATCCAATCCGTCTGTCGTAATGGTCATCAGGAAGTAGGCCAGGCAATCCTTCTGAAGGCTTCTTGCGTCCTGGGGCAGACTGATTCCCGTGGCGCCGCATATCTGCCTAGCTTGCTCAGTCTCTCCCATCATGCCGCTCAGCCAAATAAAGAGCATTATACGCAGGTCTTGCAGCCTCTCCTCATCTCCGGCGAGGCTCTCGATCTCCTCCAGCACCCTGGGATCGCTTCTCTTTTCCTGAATCATCTCTACGAACTTCGCCGTTCCTCTGCAATCTGAATAGAAGCTTATGATTTCCCCTGTCTTTACAGGCTCGCTAATCATGGGAAACGTTCGGCAGATGCGAGGCCTGTGGCTGTAGATCGTGCACCTTCCCGTATTCCTATCCAGAAGACAGCAGCTTCTGTCCGGACCCGTGCTCTTCAGGATCCTGCATCCCGGATTCTTTTCCGGGTCAGGGTCCGTAAGTCTGGCCCTCGCCTGGGTGGGACTGATGGCAAGTGCTCCGGCAATCTCCTCAATATCTGCGACGTCGACCAGCGCATAGCCCTCCCCCCTGCAGCATTCTCCGCAATTCTCGCAGTGGAAGAGGACCTGGGCGGCAATCTGGGGAAAGAGCGTCTCTGGAATTTCGCCGGAAAGCCATTGCAAAAATGATTCTTTGTCCATTCAATCAGGCTCCTGCCATGGACAGATATAAATTCCAGATCCCTGTGGCCACAAAGCTTACCGCCACAGCTCCCAAAATCAGCCCCATGATTCTGGTCATGACCATTATTCCTGTGATTCCCAGGGCTCTATCGATGTACTGGGAGAATTTGAGGATGAAGAATGTGGCCAGGAATGTGAGGCATATCGCGAGGACAACCAGGCCTTTCTTTGTCAGGCTGTCTGCTGCGCCCATCAGGACCACCACGGTGGTTATGGCTCCCGGGCCGGTGAGCAGAGGTATGGCGAGCGGGAATATGGAGACATCTTCTCGCGAATTGGCATCTATCAGCTCTGCCTCAGTGACCTTGCTCTGCCTGCGAACTCCTCGCAGCATATCGATTGCCACCAGAAAGAGCAGTATGCCGCCGGCAACGCGCAGGCTGTCCACGGTTATGCCGAAGATGCGCAGGACTGCGTCCCCTGCCAGGGAGAAGAGAATGGCGATGGTGAAGGCGACCAGGGTTGTGCGCCGGTAGATATGCGTCCTCTCATCGGAATTCATGCTGCTGGTGAGTGTGACATAGACTAGGGTCGCCTCGATCGGGTTGACTATGACGAATATGGTGGTGAAGGCATATACAAAGTGGATCAGTAGCTCGCTCGTCTCCATGTTCCTGCACCCCTCGATTTTAGTTATGTCTACATGGCCATTGCATATCAGGATTATGAAGGAATGCCGTTTTATACCGAAAAGTAAGTTATGATGTTTGTATGAAGAGTATGCCAGGGCAGCTGCCTAAGATCCTTCTCACATTGTTCGTGTTCATACTGTTGGCCAATTGCGCGAATGCCGTCGTCTCAGTCAATCCAGGCGAGCGAATTCAGGCGGCCATCGATGCCGCAAAGGCCGGCGAGACTATTGAGATCTACGGTGGCACCTACGTGGAGAGTCTGGTTGTAGACCGGCCTATCATCCTCAAAGGCATCGTCTCTGGAGCAGATCTGCCCTGCGTGAATTCGGAGAGCGGATCGGCCATAACCATCAAGGCAAACGGCGTCATTGTGGAAGGGCTATGGGCAAAAAGCGCCAGCGGCTGGAAGGATGATGCCGGGATACTGGTACTATCAAATGATAATATCCTCCGTGGCTGCGCGGCCAGCGGCAGCGGCAACGTGGGCATTCTCCTGGAGAAGTGCCGCAATAACACCGTCTCTGATTGTGTTATTCAGGGGAACGGAAACGAGGGTTTATTTCTTGAGAACAGCAGCGGCAATATCCTGAAAAAAAGTAAGATCAGCGATAACCGTTACGGCTGCAAGCTGGTAAGCAGTCCGGGTAACAGCATCTTGGAGAATGATTTCCTGAAGAACAGGGTTGATGCCATAAATCTGCAGCATTCCGATGCCAATCTCATTGAGGGGAACAGTGCTGCAGGAAGCGACAGTGCTCTGTCTATCGACGAAAGCCGTGACAACATTGTTCGCAAGAACGAATTTACTGGGAACGAAAAGGGAATCTATCTCTCCTACCTTGATACCAGCAGCGAGACCCAGTCCAAGAAGGGAAAGGGCGTGGTCATTTCCTATAACAGCATGCCTTCATCGGATGCGGCCACTAACAACAATTCCATTTATCTGAATACACTCATCAACAAGAATAATGCCCGCGACGACAGCCTCAACAACTGGGATAACGGCAAGATTGGCAACAACTACAGCGATTTTAATGATCCTGCGGAAGGGTGCAAGGGCAAAAAGATCTGCGACCGGGAGCTGTCAATATCAGGAGGGCCCAGCGTCGATCGATATCCTCAGGCGTCGCCAGTGGCGGTTGCAGGTCGCATCACCGGCTCGGGTGGAGCGATCATGCAGCTTTCTGCCAGGAGCTATCTTCCCGCCAGCAGGATGGATCTGAATTTCACTGCGCCGGTCGGCCAGGAGGTTTGGGTCAGGCAGACAACGCCGGCTGCCCCGTCCGGCAATGCTTCGCAGACAGATCTCTATCTGGGACAGAATTTCTCGGGGGATGCCTGGCTTACTGCTCCCTCTGAGAACGGATCTTACCAGCTTGACATGATTGGCAGAAACGGCAGCAAGGTTCTGTCTGTGCCTTACAGCGTGGCAATACCCAGCATCTCAGCATCTCCCGCATCGGTTTATACCTGCGAGAAGATCACTGTGGCCTTCCAGGGGGCATTCGGCAGGAGCGATGACTGGATTGGCATATACCAGGAAGGCTCTTCGTCCGCCACAGAGAGGCAGATGCTGGGCAGTCGTGGTGAGGGAAATGTCACCTTTTCACCTAGCAGCGCCGGAAAGTATCTATTCAAGATGTTCTCCGGCCAATCGGCTGATCCTCTGGCCTCAACCGATCCTGTTGAGGTGAGGGCGACAGCCGGATGCAAGGTGATTGCTGAGCCCTCTCGAGTGCCGCCCGGCGGAATTGTCACCATCACCTTCTGGGGTGCGGCTCCGGCCAGTGTGATTGGAATGTATGGCATGACCAGGCCTGACAGGTTTGATCTGGGGAAGGTCTCCACCGGTGGGCGAAGCTGCGGCACAATGGTCCGGAGACTTCCCTACGAGGCCGGGCAGTACGACTTCCGCCTCTTCC
>JAQVZT010000005.1 GCA_028708055.1 Methanothrix sp. | reverse complement strand
GCCAGGACGGTAAGGAAGCCTCCTCCTCTTGGCAGATGCCATCCTACAAACAGGCACAGCAAGAATGCCAGCACAGGAAGCGCCACAATCAGATATGCATAATCGGCGTACATTCCTTACCACCTCATGGCGTTAATGTTGTTCAGGTCTATCGTTCCGTATAGCCTGTACAAGGCAATCAATATAGCGAATCCAACGCCCGCTTCAGCCGCAGCCAGCGCAATGGAGAACAGGGCAAATACCTGACCATTCACATTGGGCTGGTAAGCTGAGAAGGCGACAAGATTTATGTTGGCGCTATTGAGCAAGAGCTCGATGCACATCATGAGCTTGACACCGTTCTTTTGAGTAACGAGTCCGTACAAGCCGATGGTGAACATCGTGGATGCCAGCAGTATATAAAGCTCCAACGGTATCATCGGTTAATATCCCTCCTTGTCATGAGTTGTCGCCCTCCTCAGGCAGCCTCCTTTCGAGCGACATAAACCGCTCCTACAAGAGCCGCCGTCAAGACCAGGGCCAAGATCTCAAAGGCAAAGACGTAAGAGGTGAATATCTCAAATCCCACGTCTCCAATGCCGCTTTCCGGCAACCTCAATCCATCCCGCGGCTCAAAGCTGAGCGGCTGCTCCTTTCCTGTTCCCCAATCGGAAAGGGAGAACGAGGCGAATAGAGCAGCCAGGAAGGCAAGGGTAATGATAATTATCTTATATTTCACCATGGGACTCCTCCATAATCGTCTTCCTTGTTAGCATTACAGCGAACAGCATCAGAACTCCGACTGCCCCGATGTACACCAGAACCTGAGCCACGCCCACAAAGGGAGCATTCAGGGTGATATACAGAGCAGCTACTCCGGCAAAACATCCCAGCAGGTAAAGAGCGCTATGAATGATATTATTAGAGTAGACTACAAGCGCTGACAGCAGGACGGTTATTGCCGCGATGGCCAGGAAGGCCAGAAGCTCGATGGCAAATCCTATGTCTAAGGCAAGAAGCTTATTCAGTACCGTTTGCGACCAGGGCGATAGAATCACAATCAACGCCAGGCCGCCGAAGATCACTCCCAGAGCCACAAGCAAAACCAGCAGCTCGAAGATGGTCCGAATGACATTTGCGCCCGACTTCTCAGACATCAGGCAGCACCTCCCTCATTAGGCTTGGCCTCTGCTCCGTTTGCCTTTTTCTTGGCAGGAGCGGCTCCTTCTTTGGCCGGCTTTTTAGCTGCACCCTCTTTTGCGGCACCTTCTTTGGCAGCGGCTTTCTTGGCGGCTGCCTTCTCGGCAGCTATCCTCTTGGCCTCGGCTTCAAAGTCAGCGACCTCTTTGGCAGAAAATCGCTTGGTTGCCAGGAAATCAGGGCTCTTTACAAGATCTTTTCTGGTCCAGCCTGCCATTATGACATTTTTGCCCATCTTCAGGCATTCGACCGGACACTCGTCCACGCACAGCCCGCAGAACATGCACCTTCCGAAGTCGATCTGCGGAAACTGCATCTTCTTGTTCTTGAGAGGGTTGCCGAATTTGAAGTTGACCATCTCGATACAGCTATTGGGACAGATCCTGGCGCAGGTTCCGCAACCAATGCATGTGGTGGCATCCAACTCATGAATGCCTCTCTCTGCGGCAGGAAGCTGCATCATTACTTCTGGATAGAGCCTCGTGACCTCGATCTCCCGTGTGGCGATCTTCAGAGGCCAGGTGAAGTTCTTTATCATCTTTCTCTTGAGCATCTTATTGCCACCTCATGCAAAGTAAGACCCGATGATGACTGCCCATCCCAGGTTCACAAGGGAGAGAGGCAGCATCCATTTCCATCCCAGGTCAGTTACCTGATCGATTCTCAGTCTGAAGAGCGCAGCTCTGATCAATATGATGAACCATATTACGATTACAACCTTCATGATCAGCCAGATCATCGGCGAGATTATGTCCAGGACTGGTATGGGTATGATCGGTCCATGCCAGCCACCCAGGAACAACAGCGAGATGAGAATGGACCCCAGAAGGAAGTTATTGTACTCCTGGAAGTAGAGCAGGCCCCACCTGATTCCGCTGTACTCGGTGTTGTAGCCGCATATGATTTCTTCTTCAGCCTCGCTCTGATCGAAGGGAATTCTTCCCAGATCGGTGACCAGGGCAATCAGGAAAATTATGAACCCCAGCGGCTGAGCAAAGGCATACCAGACTGTCTGGCTCTGTACGATTTCGACCAAGTTCAGGCTGTGAGCCATGACTGCTACCGAAATGACGCAGACGCCCATGGGAACTTCATAGGCGATCATTCTGGCCATGCCTCGGAAAGCTCCCAGAATTGAGTACTTGTTGTTGGAGCTGTATCCAGCCATGAACACGGCTATGGACATAATGGATAAGGCTGCTTCCACATAGAAAGCGCTGATGTCCATATTGGCCACGACGAGGGGATAATCCTTTCCGCCGATGTGCAGCGCACCGAATGGTATGGCTGCAGCGACGAGCATGGTTCCCGCCGAGGCGACAATAGGCGCCCAAACATAAACGCCCTTATCAACGCCAGCAGGAATGACATCCTCTTTGGTAAAGAGCTTGATGGCATCAGCGCCCAGCTGCAATATACCCCATCTTCCACCCACACGATTAGGACCAAACCGGTTGCAGAAATCGCTCATTACCTTTCTGTCTGCCCAGATGACTGCCATGGCACCTACGTTGACCACGGCAGAGAGCACGAGAGCCCCGATGATACCGATGATCAGGGCGAATATCCCCGGCTGCTGGGCGGCAAATGCAGTGATGATCTCTATTAATCCGTCCAAATCCTCTCCCTCCTACCTGTCCGACTCAGATGGGCAACCATCCATGCTTCCGGCGATTGCCACTGCGTCTGCGATATAAGTTCCTTCCAGAAGCGGAGTCAAGGTCTGGAATGTAGCATAGAAAGGTCCTCTTACCTTCACGCGGTAGGGCTTGTCGCCACCATCGCTGATAACGTACATTCCCATCTCGCCCCTGGGATCCTCAACCCGATAGTAGGCCTCTCCAGCGGGAACCTTCTTGGGTATCTTGGCCTCGGTCCTGATGGGTCCGGAGGGAATTCTATCCAGACATTGCTCAATGATGTGTATGCTCTCCAGGATCTCTCGCATCCGGACATCGATCCTATCAGCAGAATCTCCCCTGGTTCCGGTTATGACCTTGAAGTCCAGCTCCGGATAAACCAGTATGGGATCTTCCTTCCTCATGTCGTAGGCGACGCCCGTTGCCCTCAGTACTGGCCCAGAGCATCCCATTCTCTTGCCGGTCTCAGGCGATATTGAGCCGACGTTCTCCATCCTGGCGTGATAGATCGGGTCCTGAGCAAAGAGCTCGATGAACTCTTCAATCCTGGATCTCATGAAGGGCAGGTCTTTCTTGCACTGCTCTGCAAAGCCTTCCGGAAGGTCATTTCTAACGCCGCCAAAGCGCACAAATGTGTGAGTGAGCCGGGCTCCCGTAACGCTTTCGATCAATGAGATTATTCTCTCCCTGTCCATGATCATGTACTGCCAGGGCGCAAATCCTACACCAGCAATAAGGGTAAGAAATTCGCCTGTTCCAATGAGATGGCTCTGAATTCTGGACAGCTCCTCGAGAATGACCCGGATATACTGGGCCCTCAGTGGAACCTCCAGGCCGAGGATCTTCTCCACGGCGCCGCAGTAGCACTCGTTATTGGAAAGACTGGCCACATAGCACATCCTGTCGGTGTAGACGATGTCCTGCAGCCAGGTCCTGTTCTCCATGATCTTCTCGATGCCCTTGTGAATATATCCGATATCCAGGAAGGCTTTCTTTACTCTCTCGCCTTCTACCAGGACATCGAGCAGGAAGGGACCTGGGACCATGGCGTGCTGCGGACCCAGGTGCATGATCATCTCCGAGTCGGATTTGATCTCACGGGTCTCTCTTTCCAGGAATGAGGGGTATTTCGGCCTCTCCGTGGGCACAGTCCCGGCCTCAATCTCCGCAGGAGTGGGCGGGAAATTATATTCGGTATAACCGTCGGGCGTTGGTATTGCTACTGCCCTCTCGCCTGTGGTGTAGTCCGGGTATCCTTTGAAGTCCTTTCTCCAGGGCCAGACGCCCACCAAAGGATCGGAAAGGAGCAGGGGATACAGCTCTGGATGGCCCTCAAAATTGATGCCGAGCATCTCCCAGATCTCTCGCTCGTACCAACTGGCATTCCAGTACAGGCCAGTCAGGGACTTGACGGAGGGGTTAGCCCGAGGCGTCTTCACCTTGAGCATGGCCACAACCTGGTGAGCACCGTGGCTGGCCATGATCTCCACAACCTCCATCTCATTTCGGGCGATCCAGTCTACTCCTGCCGAGCCTGAGTAATGGTCAAAATTCAGTTTGCCCGTCAGGTGTTTGCAGACATCCAAGATCTTATTGGAGTCGATAGTGGCCCAGAGCCTCCGGTCCGATTCCACCCTGGCGTCAGATACTGCACCAGGAAACGCGGACTGGATGGAGCTCAGGACCTCGCTTGCTGTTGTCAAGAAAAGATCCCTCCTCTAGTAATCCCGCAGATCCTTACGCTGCTTGATCTTTTCCTGTAGATTGATGAGGCCTTCAAGGAACTGCTCAGGCCTGGGCGGACATCCTGGAATATAGACATCAATTGGGAAATAATCGCCTGTATTCTGGACGATGTTATAGGAATCATAGAAAGGTCCGCCCGAGATGGCGCACTCGCCGATGGCTATGCACCACTTCGGCTCTGGCATCTGCTCCCAGAGATTCTTGAATACCGGCAGGTACTTTCTTGTCAGGTATCCAGAGATGATCATCACATCCGTTTGGCGGGGAGTGTTTCTGGGGATGCACCCGAATCTATCGCTGTCATAGGGTGCAGCACCGAAGACGAACATCTCCACACCGCAGCACCCCATGGGCTGCATCAGAAAGTATACTGAATTCTTTCTGCCCCAATTGAATATATTCTTAATAGGTCCCATCTGGATTATTTGATGGATCTTCTCCGTAGTTGTGAACCAGACCTCAGCCACTGGCTGGCCGAATATGGTCCACTTCTCAATCTCATCATCGATTGCTACGGGCACGGGTATGACATCACTTATACCCAACGCAAAGCCTCCTTCTTGATAGCATAGACAAGTCCTACCAGCAGTACAATGATGAATAGGAGCATCTCGAAGACGGCGAAGTTCATAGATCCAAAGACCATGAACTGTTGCATAGCCTTGCTCGCGTACGCATAGATCCACGGATACAAGAATAAAACCTCAACATCGAATATAACAAAAACGATTGCGAAAAGGTAATATTGAACACTATACTGGATCTTGGCGTCGCGGATAGGCTTCAGCCCGCCTTCATATGTCGATAGCTTTTGACGCTTTGGCCTGTTAGGCGCTATGATTTTGATAACAGCCAAGGCAGCAATGGGCACTATAGCTCCCATTATCAAAAATATAATAAGTGGTATATAATTAACCACTGCCATCGGTTCGCCGGCCATTGTTTACCCTCCGTAAAAGCTAAACATAAGGCCTGGTATAAAAGGTTTATGAGAAAAAATTTCGCGTTGCATAAGTTCAATCACAATTTTCGGGGACTATCAGATGAATATTATCATTATTAAGGTGATTAAATGGATGTAGTTTGCCAACTGGAGATAGAGCCGGGGATGAGCATTGCCGCCCTGGTGGAGAGGATGAGCCATTGCGGCTTTGGAGCCAGAAGACTGGCGCAGGCTACGGCTATTTATGAAAAGATGCTTTCCGGGGATTTCACAAAATTCCTGACCATCTCCGGCGCGATGGTTCCGGCTGGCATGAGGGAGATCATATCCGGCCTGATCAGAGCCGGGCACGTTGATATCCTGGTGATCACAGGCGCCAATCTCGTCCACGATATCATCGAGTCCTTCGGCTGCCACTGCATCGGGAAGGCCGAGTCGGATGATGCGGCGCTGCGGGCGGAGGGCAAGAGCCGCATCTATGACGTCTTCCTGAGGGACGAGGATTTTGTCGGCTTTGAAGAACTCATGCAAAAAATCATGCCTGAGACGGAAAAAACGATCTCGGGAAGAGAGCTATTGAGCATTCTGGGAAGCAAAATCAGTGATAGCAGATCCATACTGCGCTCAGCATATGAGATGAATGTACCGGTCTTCTGTCCGGCCCTTCCAGATTCCATGATCGGCCTGCAGGCCTGGATGTTCAGCCAGACGCACCGGCTGAGCGTGGATGCCTTTGCCGATATCAAGGAGATAGTGGACATTTGCTATGGGTGCGAGAGAAGCGGAATAGTGATAGTAGGTGGAGGCGTTCCCAAGAACTTTGCTCTCCAGTCCATGCTGGTCACCCCCAACAGCTTCGACCTCGCGATACAGCTTACCACAGATACGCCCGAGAACGGAGGCCTATCCGGTGCCACCCTCTCCGAGGCCGTATCCTGGGGCAAGATCTCTGAGCACGCGGAATTCGTCACGGTTTATGGGGATGCCACCATCACCCTACCCATGATGGTTGCGGCGGCGATGGAAAGGCTCAAGCAAGACAAGGAGACCTCGCCGAGGGATCATTCCGGGTGAAGGAATTGCTGCTGGAAATTGATGCCGCCGAGTTGGAGCGGCTCGCCGGGAGCACAGCCAGGACGGTCTTCATAAGCTGCACCGGCTCGCACATGTGGGAGATGAATACTCCGGAGAGCGATATCGATCTGGTGATCATCTACATTGCTCCCACCAGGTCTCTTCTCCGGGGGGAGAGGATCCTGCCCACCGTGCGCCAGAGAATAACTGCCCATCGGGGTGAGATCTATGATACCCTCGGCTGGGAGATCGGCCATCTCATAAATCAGCTCATCAGGGGAAACGTCAACGCCATCTGGTACTCTACGAGCCCACTGGTCATCAAGCCTTCATCCGTCCAGCAGGAGCTGTCGACCATCGTCCGGGCCAACCTCAGCCGGGCGACGTACCGTTCCATAAGAGGAATGGCGGAGAGCCAGATCAGGTCTGAAGGAAAGCCTGCAACCGATCCTAAAATTGCAGGCAAAGGCTACAGAACGGCTCTGAGGACGATAAAATTTGGAATCAGGCTTCTCTCCGAGGGCAGAATCTGCTATTCGCCGGCAGCTGGCGAGACCGGGGCGGAACGGGTTTGGCAAGGAATGCGCCGTCTGGAAGAGGCATATGAATCCAGCCCGCTGCCGGACAGGCCCGACGAAGATGTTTTTCGGGATTTTCTGATGCGGCTGCGATTGGAGGAGATGAAGAGAGAGATGGGCGGAGAACGGGAGAGATGAAGAAAGAGATGGCTAGAGATGGGGGCAGAGATGAAGGGAGAGATGGATGGGAAAAATGATGGCTTTATCTAGGTTGCACCCTATGCAAATTGAAGGGGTATTCTATTGGAGATCGTTGTGGGAATAAGCGGCGCGTCCGGGGCGGCGTACGCCATCCGGCTCTTGCAGGTGCTGCGGGAGAAGGGAAATATCATTCATCTGGTGATAACCGAGTCTGCTGCCAGAATCATTGAAATTGAGACAGATCATCAGCTGAAGGAGATACAGGACCTGGCGGATCATGTCTACTCGCCCCGCGACTTCGGGGCGCCAGTCGCCAGCGGATCGCATCTCTTTGACGGCATGGTCGTCATTCCCTGCAGCATGGGAACGCTATCTGGGATAGCCTGTGGAGCCTCAGATACCCTCATCACCCGCGCAGCGAGCGTCTGCCTCAAAGAAAAAAGAAGGCTGATAATAGTACCCAGAGAGACTCCCCTCGGACTGGTGCAGCTGCGCAATATGGTCACCGCAGCTGAAGCGGGTGCAGTGGTACTTCCGGCATGCCCGGCCTTCTACTCCCGGCCAGAGAGCCTTGATGACCTGGTGGATGTGCTGGTAGGCCGGGTTTTGGATCTTCTCGGAGTGGAGAATGATCTATACCGGCGGTGGCAGGGAACCCCTGAAAGGAAATGCTTATAACCGTTTGAATCAGAGCCACGGGCAAGGTGAATTAAATGAAGTGCGCGCTGTGTCTTGTTGAGAAGGAGACGGTCCCAGTCAAGCTCAATTTGGCCACTATCCACGGACCGAAGGATGAAATGTTCAATATCTGCAAGGAGTGCCTCGACCTGGCACATCAGGCCTATCTCGATAAGGATTTTCTCGCTATCAAGGCAGGGTCCGGAGCTGCGCCTCACGGAGCGCACGGGGATGCGCACGGAGCGCATCATTAAATCCCTAAACCCATTTTCTCATAGAGCATGTTATTGATCCTCAGCGAAGAGAAGGTGAGCGGCCTATTCTCATCCAGTCAGAAGGAATGCGATGTCCTCGTTGCCCTCTTTGAAATGGCGATACCCAATTGGAACGATGTGGAATACATCCTGGAGGGCAGGCCGCGCATTGGTGCCGAAGGATGGCGGATAGTCTACGATCTCTTCTGCAAGTTCAATGAGGAGCACCCGGGGGAGAGCATCCTTCCCGGAGGGCTATGGCTCTCTATGGGATTTGAGAAAGATGAGAGCCTGCAGGCCTGGCAGGTGGACTGCTCGGATCTGAAACTCGCCCTTAAAAATGGATAAAGAATCCCTCTTTTTCTGCCGCAAGTGGTTTGAGGACTATACCGGCGGAATTCACTCTCAGGATAGCGAGACTGAGGCAAACATAGATCTCAAACTTGCCCATACCAACCGCGTCCGCGAGAACATCACAAATATTGCCCGCTCACTGGAAATGATTGAGGGCGACCTTAACCTGGCGCAGGCAATTGCCATCCTGCACGATGTGGGCCGATTTGAGCAGCTGCGGGACTTTGGCTCCTTTGATGATCGCAGGACTCTCGATCATGCTCTGCTCGGCCTCAAGGTCATCAATCGATCAAAGGTTCTCTGCCACCTGCCGGAAAGAGATCGGAACCTGATCAGAAAGAGCATCTGGAATCACAATAAATGCAGGATTCCGGAAAACGAAAAGACCGAAGTTGTTCTTTTCTCAAAAATGATCAGAGATGCCGATAAGCTTGATATACTGGGAATTGTCGCCGATCATCTTGAAAACAGAGATCATCATCCCAACCGGGCGCTCGATCTTGGATTGGCCGATGAGCTGCGGCTGACACATGACCCCGTCTCCGATATTTTGCAGGAGAAGATGGTGAGAATTGAGGGAATGAGGACTATAGGCGACCTGCATTTGATGTACTTAAGCTGGATCTTCGACATCAGCTTTCCAATTACCATGGCCGCAATAATAGAGAAGTGCTATCTGGAAAGGCTATTGTCCGGCATTTCCGCGCAGCCGGAAATTCTGTCGGTGAGAGATAGCTTGCAGGCCTTTTTGGAAAAGAGAAGCCTGCGCGCCGGCCTGAGATGACTACTTTATGGATATGGAATATCTGGAAGAGATTCTTCTCTCCGCTTCCACCTTTAGGTGCAGCAGCCCCGAATCGATCGACTTTTTAAGCATCTTTTGCATCATATTCGGAAGCATTCGGGGGAGCATCCCTTCCCAGGATTCTTCCGTCTTAACCAGCGCTTTTTTATCCATTTCCACAATCTGCCATATGTGGATAGCCTTGATGCCCATAGTCCTCCCGGTCCAGGCCAAAATTCTGGGACTATCTACCTGAGAGATGGTGGAGGTGATGGTCAGTTTGCCTGCTCTCCATATGAACTTTGATCCTGGAGCCAGACGGCCATGCTAAGTTGCGGACGCTACGTCTGCGTTCCATTCCGGTCAGCGGTCGATGGATATCATCATCTCCCATATGGTATTTGCATCGGCGGCGACCTCGACCTTACCCGACGCAATAACCGGTGCCGTTTCGTTTATCTTCATAGCGATGATCTCTTGGATTATCAAAATATAAAAAGACTCTCGAAGATCGGCTCCTAAAAAATGAGGCCGCTTGGCGAAAGTCGTTGAGACTATTGCCGGCTTTGCGCAGAAAACATACTCCTAGCCCAAAAGGAAAGGCAAAGTAATATAAGACTATCAAGGAGACAGTCAGTTCAACAACCGGAAGAGAACAACTAAGAGAACAATTAATCAAGTCCTAACGGAGGATAACTCATGAGAAACCCGATGATTTCATCTCTAATCATTCTTGCCCTGGCGGCAAGTACCCAGTCCCTGGGAGCCATTATGATCAGCCAGGAAAACGGCATGGAGATCCTGGCCAACTTCACCAACAGTTCGGCCAACCAATCTTATATGAACACCACCATCAATGAGACAGCCGACAACCAGACACAGGCAAACACCATGGGTTCAGGCGATAAATCTGGCCTGTGGAACTGGGGCAAGATTCCCATGGGATATTCTATGGATAAGAACGGCACCCTGAACCGCATGGCCAATGAAGAATGGAAGCCCAGCATCTGAAGTGGTGATGCTGAAATGCAGGAGCGCAGAGCAGGCAAAGGAATATTGCTCATTGCGGGAATCATCGCTCTGATCCTGGGATGGCATTTCCTTTCCGACAGCTCATCCGCCGGGAAATGGACGGTATCCGAAGATGGAGTCCTGAACTATGCAATATCTCCGCCTCAATATAATCTGAGCCCGCCCAGAGACGACGGGAGCAGCACCCTTTCCGCAGTCTCATTTCAAAGCCGCGGCGCAAATATTGCAGCGCTCCTGAGAATTCCGCGATCAGGGTTGAATGGTGACAAGGTTAAGCGGAGCATTCCGGGAGTTGTGCTCCTGCCGGGCGCAACCGTCAGCAAAGAGAGAGAGCAGAATCTGGCCAGGTACCTGGCTGACGGGGGATATGCCAGCATAACTCTCGATCAGAGAAATCTGGGCGGAATCGATCCCAAGGCCGACCTGGTGATGTTCCTGAAGAACGAGGAGCCGACGGAGCATAAGATGGTCTATGATGCCCTGGCAGCCGGGCAGATACTGCGCAGCCAGCCTGAGATCGACCCGGCGCGCATTATCTATGCCGGGGAGAGCAACGGCGGCCGTTTTGCCATTATAGCCTGTGCGCTGGACAGTAGCGCGGGAGGCGTTTTGGCCATCAGCACCTGCGGCTATGGAACGGATGCAGCAGTCGCTTCAGCTGGAGGGCTCGATAAGAACCTGGTTCGTTTCTATCGGTCCATCGACCCGGAGACATACCTGAACAGGATTGCTCCTCGCCCGCTGGTCATGATCCATTCCCGCAATGACACCATCATTGCTTACCAGCTCGCGGAGCAGACCTTTGCTCTCGCTGAGCAGCCTAAGAGATTTCACGCCGTGGATTGCAGCGTGCATGGCTACTGCTCGCAGATGAATGAAGCAATAAAGGAAGAGCTTCCGAGCATGGCAGCCAGCTAGTCAGGTCGAGGTGTGAGGCCAGAGAGAGCTATGGTGCCAGATTGAGGATCTAGATATTGAGTGCAAAATAGATCTGACCGAGAGGAATAGGCAGACCGAAAGGAGATCATAGGAGGGATAGGCAAGGCCGATAATCAAGCGGATAGGAGGAAAGGATGGTCTCTTGTCAACCTTGCCTACCCCAAGCTCGACGTTCAACGATATAAAGATGTGGTACACATCAGCTGTTGTGCACCACCGGGCCAGAACTGCCCGATTATCAACCCTTCGCACTTTTTCTTTGCGCCTCGTTTGCCATTAGTACGGTGATCAACGATCTGATTTTTGCCGGGACCCGAAGAGATAGATCTCAGAGCGTGACTTTTACATCCTTTCCCGCAAAGGCCTCTTTGAGATTCTCTTCCTGCTCCTTGGATAGAGAGGTCTTCAATACCTTGACATTCTTGTATTTGCGAAGCTCGTCCATTACTTTGTCCGGTGTTGAATCTCTGACCAGCAGGAACAATGCGGAATTGCCCGGCTGAATGGTGCTCCCAACGTCTTTGATAAACTGCCCATCCACGCCGACATCGGCATATTTTCCGGCAATAGCTCCTGCGGCGGCACCGAGAACCAGGCCGAAGATCGGCATAAAGAAGATTAGACCTATCAGAAGCCCCCAGAAGGCTCCGCCCAGAGCTCCCGCTCCGACCATGTCGACTTCCTGATCGACCTTAATTTTTCCGTCTTTGTTTCTGACAACAACTGCGGCATCTTCCAGTCCAATGAGATGCTCCTTCTGAAGCTTGAGCAGGTCGTCTCTCATCATCCCTGCATCGGTTTCCGTATCAAAGGCCAATACCACCAAATCACTCATTGAAGAAAACCTCCGAAATAATTTATGCCCATTTTTGCATATAGACTTTTCCGGATAGCAATAGATGTGGATGGGCAGCGATGCTTATGCCGATGCAGATGAAGTGATGCAGATGTGGATATGGATGTAGATGTGGATATGGATGTCGATGCCGATCCCCGGCACATTGGCGACATTATTCTGTCTTTGCAATTTCCTCATTCTTCGGCTGGACAGTGATCATGGTTCGCCAGGTGGTATTGCCGAAATACAGAGCGTCAAACCACATCCAGTAAAAGCGGTTGGAATTGACGAAGGAGTAGCCGTCGCAATAGTCATCGTATCTGTCATAGGGGTCCGCCAGAATCAAGACATCATCCCACGGATCACTGACATTCCGATAGTCGTATCCGACTGCGATTGCCCAGTGTCCGCTCAGGTCTATCCATTCCACCAGTGTCGGAATGCCCTGCCGGATGTTATCTTGCAGATGCCGCAAGGCTGAGCCGTCTCCTCTATCCTCAAACTCCAGGCTTGCATTAAAACCGTTCCGAAGAAGCCAGTCAACCATTTCCTGCGGCTTGGTGCCAGGCAGGGATGAATTCAAGTCCCTCGTGCCCAATTCTCCGGCAATTCTCATCTCCGTTTGTGCATCTTGCTCAAAATCAGGGAATCCATAGAATCCGGCCAGGGAAAGCAGTACCGCTGGGCCGCATGTATAATCGGTCGTCTGCTGATAGGACCTGAGCCCCGAAATAAAATCAATATTCGATGAAGATGAAAGGATCGCCGGATCAATTTTCGGAAACCACTCAATCTCATTGATGCCGTTCTCCCTGCAAGAGCAAGCACTGGAGAAAAAGAGAAGCGAGACGAGAACTATCGATGCTACAATGGACATGTTTTCCATTTTGCCCTTTCTTGCATTCGGATAATATAAAGTTGCCTTACGTCAATGGATGATATAAAGAGCCTTATGTCAAATTATCATGTCGGCTAGAGTTGAATCGCGGGGGAGACGGTCTCGCTCCGAGGAAGAACGCTATCCATACGGCTATGAGCAGGAGGGATTTCTTTGCAGCCTGGATGATCGGGTGATTGCCCGACCTAATGTTTATGTCTATGGAGAGGGCAGTTACGATGAACGGAATGATTCATGGAGAGAAAAACCCGTGTTCAACACCAGGAAGATCAATGAGAATGGGGAAGCTGTAATAGCGATTTGCCCGTTATGCAATTTGCGCGTCGAGTTCATCGGCGCTCCTATGGTAAGATGCTATTCCACAGGAAACACATATGAGCCTGAGAGAGTCATCTGGGTTTTGGAATCAAAGGTACCTAAAGAGACCGGATATGACGTGGAGAATTTGAGGGGAAATAATAAGACGCAGGATTTCCTGCCCAATGCTCATGCCCCTCTGGAAGAGAACGAAGGGTGACAGCGGACCTCTCTCGCAAGTTTTTTCTGTTTGCAGGAAAGATCATAATTTGAAAGATCATTTGTTGAGGCCTCTATGTACAGGATAGTCAAACGCAGGGAGATGGCCGGAGGGGATATAATTCTCAATGAGATTGAAGCGCCCAGGATAGCCAGAATTGCCCAACCGGGACAGTTTGTGATTCTCCGGATCAATGAGGCCGGAGAGCGTATCCCCATGACCATAGCCGATACCGATGCGAAAAATGGGACCATAACCATCATCTACCATGTGGTGGGCTGGTCCACGGCGCAATTCAAGACCTTGCAGGTTGGCGACCATTACCTGAATGTAGCCGGGCCGCTGGGGCGGCCCACTGACGTAGAAAATGCTGGAACGGCCATCTGCGTAGGAGGCGGAACGGGCCTTGCGGTCCTCTATCCCATTGCCAAGAAGCTAAAGAGCACGGGAAATCGGGTAGTGAGCATCATCGGGGCGCGCACCAGGGATCTGGTCATCCTTGAGGAGGAGATAGCAGCAGTATCCGATGTTCTCATGATTTGCACGGATGACGGTTCATTGGGGCGCAAAGCAGTGGTGACGGAACTATTGAAAGAGGCCCTGCAAAGCGAGACTCCGGGATTGGTGGTAGCCATCGGGCCGGTTTTTATGATGAAGCTGGTCAGCGATATCACGCGGCCCCGCAATATCAAGACCATCGTGAGCCTCAATCCCATAATGATCGACGGCACCGGCATGTGCGGCAGTTGCAGAGTCGAGGTGGGGGGAGAAACAAAGCTGGCCTGCGTGGACGGGCCGGAGTTTGACGGCCACCTTGTCAATTACGATCTGCTCATTTCCCGGCTGACTGCCTTCAAAGAGGAAGAGAGGCAGTCCCTGCGAGTGCACGGGGCGGAAGATTTGCACAGCTGCCGCCTGAAAGATGTGCATTTGGTCTAGAACAGGCATCGAAGACACCTGCGGGCGGATGGGCCGGAGGCTAATTGCGCATCCCCTGAGAGGTCTCGCGGATGTCGCAACCGGACAATTCCTTTTTCAGCTATTCATTTTTCCACAAGATCACTATTTGCGCAGATATGCAAGAAATACACAAGAAAGCTCTTTGGACAAGATCACTAGATCTCCGTTTCCGAAAAAGCGAGATTTCTCTAAACTGATAACATGCAAATATTTATTGCTGTGTCTGGGCCATCTACTCCCGGAGGTTTTTCATGAAGGATATTCCGATAATAGTCGCTGCCATTTCTATGCTTTTGCTATGTCTGCCTGCTACATTTGCAGAGGACGCAAGCGCGGATCAGCTCAAGCAGATGATGACTGCCTCTGCTGATAATCTCACCACATATGCCTACACCCGTTCGGCTGAAAACACTATCAACTACAGCAATAAGTCGCTGCAAGATAAATTTTCTGCCACCAAAGCCACTGAAGGCAAAGTGAACCTCACGGCGCAGTCCGGCTGGTGGAGCCATATTCTCACCGATAATGCCAATGGTGAGGTCCTCACCTGGCAGGGATACTTCTCAAACGGCACTGAGTATTGGAAAGAGGGAGACAACTGGACCCAATTCATCATCCAAAATCCAGATGATGTCATGGCAGATTACAATGAGTTGGTAAGTCAAATGGCTATCCTGATCTACAGCAATCTATCCATAACAGGCACGGAGGCCATTGACGGAGAAGACTGCTACGTAATTGTTGCAGACCCGATCCCCGTGATCAAGGAGACCATCCTGGGCACGGAAATCTATGCCGCTTATCTTGCCTCGCCTATTCCGATGCCAAACGAATTCGATAGCCAGGACTTCGACCTGGATAATACATCAATTCGGGCTAACAGCAATGTCTCAGTCACCGCATGGGTATCCAAACAAACATCACTGTTGAGAAGAATGGAGATTGACTCCAGCATAACGCTGTCGCCCTCAATCCTCAAGATAGAGGAGGAGGACTTCGCCATAAGTTCAGCTCTGAAGGAACGAACCGATTACGGCAATTTCGGTGAGGTGGTGCAGATTGTGCTTCCGCCAGAGAGCCAGAATAATACTCCACGCACGAAGGGCGCTGACTGGAGATGGGCGGTCTTCGGACTTGTGGAGCCTTAATGGGAGGGATAAGAGATGAAGTTTTTCAAGGATTTTAAGAATTTAAGGAGCATTCTAGTGGGCCTCACCGCACTGGCATTTCTCTCTTTGGGCATTCTTACCGCCGGGGCAGAAGATTCCGCCGACCAGGCACGCTCCTACTGTGTTAAGTCTGGATATCTCTACAGCTCAACGCCCGGAGTCAATGACGGTCAGGGAATATGCGTGTTTCCGGATAATAGATGGTGCGATTCTCAGGCATTCTTCCAGGGAACCTGCGGCCGCAATCTGAATCCGAATATCCTGCCTGGATATGCATCCGAGGCCGAACCCATGTGGACGCAATCATCCGAATCCATTTGCCAGGGAAGGGGCGGCATTCTGAGGAGCGTTCATACCCCTTACGGCGATATCACCATTTGCGCATTTCCTGATGGGAGGACCTGTGATATGAAATCTCTGGCAGAAGGAAGATGCGGCGGAGATCCGTGGCTGACATATGCTCGATCCTGGCTTGATGCGCCTTAGTCCTGCTATGCAATAGTATCATTATTTTTTTAATTTTTAATATAGATCCACTATAAAATTGGCCGAAGTCGATCTACCAAAATGTTATATTTCCGTGGTCCTTACTATAAACAGGTAGGTGATCGGCGTTGAATTCTAATGAAGTCTGGTTTTCTCACAGAGAAAAGATCTTCCAGGTTAAAGATGGAGCAATTGAATGGACGGATGAGACGAAGATCTGGAACTGGGATCATTGTACAGTAAGCCTCGTAAAATCCCCCAAGAAAAATCTCAGAGTGGTGGTGAGGAGCAACGCCAACCGAAACCAGACATCGTTTAAGGTCAACCGGCCAATGACCCTCAGATACATGCTGGGCTTTGATATCGATAATGTCTCTCCGCTAAAGTGCGAGAGCACGAGCCCGGACTCCAGCAAAGGCTCAGAAAAAGGCGGCCAACCGTGGACCGGTCCTGGGGATAGATGGGTTTTTCAACTGGATGATGACTACTGGATATGGGAGTACAAAGAAGGCGGATCGGATGAAAGACCTGATGACGGATCGGATATCGCTTCCTCCAGCGTCTATAAAATTCATCAGAAGATACAGGAGAGTTTATCTGCCCTCCGCCAGGGCGGCGCAAACCAGGTCTTCGATTTGCAGCCGAAAAGCCTGAGCGACAGGATGGTCATAGATCATCTTCAGTCTCCGCCTGGCGGCCTGAAAGACCGCATCATTCCCGTAATATACCAACCGGCTGTGGATGGCCTGAAGAACTATCTTCGAGAGGTGCATTGTGCTCAAAAAGACCTTGATGAAGCCGTCTCTGAGGTAGAGGTCACACTGGTCTTCAATAATGAAGAATTGAGAAAGCATCGTATCCTGGACATCCCATACCGGGAGATGCGCCGCTTGATGTACAACCGAGATTCCGATGTGGAGAGCTTCAAGATTCGCATCGACAGAAACAATATGCAAAACAACCGCTTCATCTTCAAGAACATCCACAGCATAATCGACGGAAAGAACAATGATTTGAACGAGGATTCGATACATGGCGACCCGGAAGGCACCGGATGCGCCATAAGCTACTATTTGATCGACAACTGTCATCCGGTGGTGTTTGTTAACACCTCCAACCATGCCATGGCCGAGCATGATGCCAACCAGAGGCTATGGAAATGGGAGTATGTTCCCGGCCTAAAGGATTCTCCTGTGATTTTGGCAAGCAAAACCCGGAAGGAAATAGATGCAGAATTTGATCGCGGCCAGGGATAAAGGCCGTGAATAAGAACCAAGATTTGAGAGCCAGGAACAAGAGCCATGAGAAAGATCATCAAGATAGACCAGCAGCTATGTAACGGATGTGGCGATTGCATTACCGCCTGTGCGGAAGGAGCTATCGAGCTTCAGGACGGCAAAGCCCGGGTGGTGAGCGATAGCTTTTGCGACGGCTTGGGCGCATATCTGGGCGTTTGCCCTCAAGGGGCCCTTCGCATCGAGGAGCGCGAAGCCTCTCCGTTTGACGAGGAGGCTGCCAGAGTGCATAAGAATCAGGCCCAAAAGCATGGACGGATGGATCATGCCGGATGCACAGATACAGGAGAAGCAGATACATACGGAGCAGATAAAGAAGGAGCGGATAGAGGGTCTGCGAGGGCATCGGCCTGTCCTTCTTCATCTTTTTCTCCCTGCACGACGCCCATCTCCCTCAAGCGGGATCAAAGGTCTCAAGCAGATTATTCCCGAGAAAAGATTAAACCAGGACAGGACCAGGCCAATGAGCTGTGCGGCTGGCCTATCCAGATGAGACTGGCCCGTCCCTGGGCACCCTACCTGAAGGGTGCTCGCCTGCTGGTAGCCGGAGACTGCACCGCTTTTGCTTATCCTGCCATCCAGCAGGACTTTATAAAAGGCCGTGCCGTCCTGGTGGGCTGCCCCAAACTGGATGAGACAGAGCCGTTTATTGAAAAGCTGGCCGAGATTCTCAGGCAAAACGAGACCCTGGACATTGCTGTGCTGCACATGACTGTGCCATGCTGCTCTCAGCTTGCAAAGCTGGTAAAGAAAGCAGTTCACCAATCGGGAAACGATGTGCCTGTGAAGAGCTATGTGGTAGGAATTGACGGAAGGCTGATTGATGGATAAAAGCCAAATAAGATTCAGAAAGGCCACCGAGGAGGACGTCCCGAAGCTGATCAAGTTGTGCAAGGAAACGGTTGTTCGGGTATATGATCAGATTCTGCCCCGTGAGAAGCTAGAGTCATGGGTCGAAGGCGGCAAGATCGCAGAGATGGTCAACAAGCAATGGCAAGAGATGATTGTGGCCGAAAGAGTGGGCGAGATCATGGGGGTAGCTGCAATACTTGACGATATGGTAGACTTTCTTTGGGTTCATCCAGACCATCACCGAAAAGGCATAGGAAGCGCTCTCTTGGATCTCGTTGAGACGGAGATAAATAGATCCGGTTACGAGCTGGCAAGGCTGGAATGTTTCAGCGACAACTACCGTGCTATGGGCTTCTACCAGGCCAAAGGCTACAATCCCATTTCCGAAGATATGGACGAAGATGCAGGCGCTTTAAAGAAGGTGATGACAAAGTCATTGGCAGGCAGCCCGGTCGATGTACGAATCTGAGAAGTCGTTCAGCCAATGATCCATGTAGCGAGTCGTTATGGAAAAGTTAATACCGTTATGAGAGAAAAGTGCTCTTATGGATTTAAGCCGTCGCTTTGACATGGCCGCAGAGTCTCTGATCTTCCTGGTCTTTCTCGCCACAATTTACCTTACCAAGGATTTTCTCTATACCATTCTGCTGAGCATAGTAATGGTATTTCTCCTCAAGCCGCTCTTTGCCGCCTTCTTTCGTGTGACCGGGCAGAGACAGATCTCCTCACTGTTCTCCATTTTGATTGTCTTCGTCTTTATTCTGGCAATCCTTCTGGGCATAACCACCGTTCTCCTGGTAGAGATATCCAATTTGGAAAGATCCGGAGTTTTGTCTGGCATACAAATCGATGCCTTAGTTTCAGAGATGGACAGATGGGCCATGAGCGCCCTTCCTGCCTGGATTTACAATTATGTGAATGTCATAGTGCTCAGGAACGTGCAGGAGATAAGCGACATCCCTGTGACCATCGCTACCTGGCTCTTTCCCATTGTGCAGCAACAACTGACCTCATTTGCCTCCAATCTGCCCGTGCTCTTCGCCCAATTGATTGTGGTGGTCTTCTTCACCTACTACATTCTGATTGACGGCAAGGAGTTCCTGGCCCGCGCCGTGGACCTGGTCCCCAGGACGAAACGGGCAATTGTTCTGGATTTTCTCCAGGAGCTGAGCGGCATTTACAACACCCTCTTTTCCGTCTACTTCACTACATCGATGTTGAGCGGCGTTTTGGCAGCTATCGGCTTTTCCATGCTCGGCGTGCCCTATCCCTATCTGATGGGGGCCATCGTCGGCATCTTCACGCTCGTTCCTATGCTGGGGCCGCCTTTTGTATTCGTTCCTCTGGCGCTCTATTCTCTGTTCATGGGCGATGCCATCCGTTTCCTGATAATCATAATATTCGGAACTGTGGTGCTCATGGTGATACCTGAGAATGTAATCCGGCCTAATCTGGCGATGAAGAGTTCCCGGATCCATCCCATAATTACATTGCTCGCGTACACTGCCCCTATATTCGTAGTAGGAATCATCGGGGTGATCATCGGCCCCACACTCTACGGCTTTCTCCTGGCAGCCTATCGAGCGGCTATCAATAACCGGGAGGCCTGATGAATTGTGCAGTCCCCAGTTCAGGACTCTATATTCAGACTATTCTTCATTCAACCGAAAGTTACAAATATCCATAACGAATATATGAGTGGTTTGCCGCGCTACAAGTTGCGCAGGCGAGGATCAAGGCATCTGGAAAATTCTCGCCAGCGCTTAACGCTCGTGGGGCGCGCAAAGCTGAGGTAAAGGCAAATAAGGCCCGGCATCTGGCGGTGCAACGGGTTCCCGTAAAACGGACGCTGTGGAAGAATCCAGTGCTTTTTGCCCTGAAGCCCCCGGCTTTTGGTCGAGCTTCGGGCTGGGTCAGGCCCTCACCAAGGTGATCGGTTCCTTCCAAAAGGGCGCTGTGGATCGGCGCTGGCCCGCCGCAGACTCGATTTTTATTTTATGGTGGCTTTTTTTAATGATATCGTCGTGATCTTTGCGTTAAGCGAAAGTTATTTATCTCGGCAATTGCCGTATATAGTACTTGGCAAAGGTCAAAACATATTTTTCCCTCCTATAGCGCAGACTTTTGCCTCCCTCCTTCTTATTCACGAATTGCATGTCTGCTAATGGCGAGATGAACCTTTCCATGCGAAGCATCAGTGCTATCCAGAGGTCTCATGGCCGAGCACCTGCCACATGCATGCGGGCGCTGCGGGCAGGGCGGGCGCGCGCGGGGTGAGGCGGGCTGGCGGAAGGAGGAGGACCCGCGGGGCAGGTCTTAGGGCGCTTGAATATAGGAAACTGTAGCGGCTTGCAGTTATTATTATCAGAGGATTATATTCATTTCCTCTTTCCAAGTGTTCTTATGAATTGGAGGTATTCTTCTGCTGAGATCCCTGCGTTCTCCAGGGCTTCGATTGTCCTTGGATCGCTTAGCAGAGAATTCAGAATGGGTGGTGTTGCATCGTATGCTTCATCATGATCATCAAAGTTTATTAATAAAACTATATCTTTTATAATAGTATAGATGATAACAAATGGATCAACATGCACACTGCGAAGCCCTCTCAAAGCATGGCGCTTGGGCACTTCGATTTCGGGATTGATGCTGACCGCTTGCAGCTCCCTGATAACTCGTTCTTTAAGCAGACCATCCTTCCTGGTATGCTTTTCAAATTTTTTATCAAAATAGTCTGTGGTTATGGTCTGAAATGCCATGCTAGTTTAAAGGTTGCGAAAGTGCTCTTCCAGCTCGTCAGCATTCTTTAAGCGGGTGAACCGTCCATCTTTGAAATCCTTTAGCCCCTTTATAATGCCTGTGGCGATATCATCTTGCGATTCGGTATGAACAGATTTTCGCTGAGGGACTTTAGCTGCAACAGACATGATATTTCATTTGCCTTTTAGGCTATAAGGATTCCGAGAGATTCAAATTGATGCAGTTATTGCATGGCCATCTATTGGCGGGATGGACCTTCCCATACGAAGCCTGAGTGCTATCCAGCCTTCAATAACTGATATGAGCTCTTTCCGCGCTTCTTCAATCGTCTTGCCTGTTGCCCAGGCACCCTGCAGCTCTGGAACCGAAACAAAGATCGGCTCCTCATCATCGATTGTCCTGTAAACAGCATTTTCCAGAGCCGCCTCGATATATTCTGAAAACATACTGAATCTAACCTCTGCGTTAAGGACAATATGCTTTGCGGGCCTTCCTGTAAATTGGCACCGAGATTGAGATTGCAGGAATCCGTTGTGGCATCGCAGCCGAGCAAATGCCACATGCATGAGGGGCCTATGGAGACGAGCGCAGATGGGGTTTCATGCATCTGGACACTGAGGAAAAGACCACAAATATAGTTGATATTGTCAATAAGGACAAGACGGCTAAGAATATGTTGAGGATACAAGGGATTATGAAGATATGGCGGCTCCCCTAAGGGTTGAATAAGTAGACTTGTTGACCGTTTATCTTTCTCGACATTTTGTTGGAATACTTCATGCATTGAATCGATTAAACTCGAAATCTTTTGCGCTGAGTAGTTCATCATGTTGTTCAACCTGCTCCATCTTAGTTTCGCGGTTTCTATGCCAACAATCTTCTGCGATCATCATGATCAGTCATTTGGCTACATCGTGTGCAATAAGCTCACAGAGCACAGTTGCTACTATACGAAATTTCTAGTCCAGCTATACCAACGAGAAAACAAAAGGAACTGACTATTTGTCCTACGTACCAAACGTATATATTCTCACTTGTCAGAAACTTATGACTGCTTCAAGAAGGCAATTCCATCTTCATGAGGATTGGATAATACATTAAAAATATAGGAGGACAACCGAAAGATGCTATTAGAATTCAGCGTTGAAAACTTCTTATCGTTTAAAGATCGTACAACCTTCAGTATGGTTGCATCAAATGACAAAAATAAGCCGGATAATTTAATTAAATTAGATGGCATTAATTTGCTAAAAAGCGCGGTTGTCTACGGAGCAAATGCATCGGGAAAAACCAACCTCACACTAGCCTTAAATTTTGTAAACGATTTAGTAATAAACTCTCATAGGAACCAAATAGGCGAAGAAATTAGAGGTTTGGTGCCATTTAAGTTAGATGAGAGTTATTTAAATAAACAGAGTAGTTTTGAAATCATATTTATTAAAAATAGAAAAAAATATATATATGGATTTTCAATAGATAAAAAAAAGGTGTATCATGAGTACCTATATTATTATCCAGAAAAAAGATTGGCTAAAATATTCGAACGAACCAATACGAATGAATATAATTTTAAAAAAGAAAAAAGAGAACAAAATCAATTGTGTAAGAGAACCCTAGAGAACTGCTTATATCTCTCGACGTCTGCAAATTGGAATTTCCAAAAAACAAGGACCGCATTTGAATGGTTTGTCGAACAATTTAGAAGCAATTCATCCTATAATGGTAAGTATTATACAGCGAATCTATTTAATGATAATAAGCTTCTTGTTAAACCAATAAAGGAATTCATTTTGCAAGCGGATGTTGGAATTTTGGATTTAAATATTATTATAAAAGACATTTCAGAAGGTCAAGTACCAAAGGATATCCCATATGAAATAAGAAAGATCCTTTTAGAACAAGGTGGAAAAACAACGGAGGTCAGTACTGTCCATCTTGGCAAAGATATTGACGGAAACGAGAAAAGGATAAAATTTGACATGGAGGAGGAATCCGAAGGGACCAAAAAAATGTTCCGCTTAGCGGGTCCTTTTGCCGATGTCTTGGAAAATGGGCGATTATTAATATTAGATGAGATGGATACTAAACTGCACCCTCTTTTGATTGAATATCTAATTGGTATCTTTCATGATCCGAGCAAAAATAAAAAGGGTTCTCAGATTATATTAACGACGCATGATACGCATTTACTGAGAGAGAATATTTTTAGAAGAGATCAAATTTGGTTCACCAGTAAACGCAAGGACCAAAGTACAGATCTATACTCATTATATGAATATAAAGCGCGAAATAATGAAGATATAGAAAAGCGATATCTTTCAGGAAGATATGGTGCAATACCGCTCATATTTTGAGATGATCAAATGAACAGATACGGTCTTAAAAAAAGGCAAAGAAATACAAAGAAGGATGTCAGATTTATTATCATCATTTGTGAAGGAGAATGCACCGAACCTATATATTTTAAACGATTTAATAGTGAGCTTAGATTTTCCGGTGTTAGTATTAAAACGCCTCCCGTGCCAGAAACAAACCCGGTCCAGCTTGTAAGAGCCGCAATTCATTTAAAAAATAGACGCGATTGCAGAATATCATTGAAAGAAGGAGATGAAATATATTGCGTATATGATGTGGATGACAATACCGACAAAGATTTAAATATTGCCTTTGACTTGGCCAAAAAGAATGGAATAAAGGTACTATTGTCTAACCCATGTTTCGAGATTTGGTTCTTGTTGCATTTTTTGCAGGTTAATACCGCTTATTATCGTGAAGAGTTATTCGAAAAAATAAAAGATTATATTGCAGATTATGAAAAAAGCCAAGAAGTTTACCATTTGCTCAGAGATCGACAGCAAACTGCAATAGATAATGCAAAAAATCTCAATATTTTTCACGAGGAACGGGGAATAAGTCTATATTGTAGAGCCAGCAATCCATCGACACAGGTCTTTGAATTGGTTGAATATATTCAGAGCATATCCAAGTCATCTGGGAGAACATCTTAAATCAATCAGATAATTTTTTTTGGTTTAAAAAAAACTGATGCATTTTGGTTTATGTGCTCTCGATACTCATGTCTGCTATTCGCGTGCCAGAAGAATCAAATCTTGCGATGGCTTTAGCAGGGACCCAAAAAATTTTGTTTTACGCTTCCGCCTCTCCCATCAGCCTGTCCACCAGCCACTGGGGCTCAAACTTCACCAGGTCTGGATCGGTCTGGCCTATGCCCAGGAAGAGCACGGGCTTACCGGTGATATAGGCTATTGAGATTGCGGAACCGCCCTTAGCGTCGGCATCCGTCTTGGTGA
>JAQVZT010000172.1 GCA_028708055.1 Methanothrix sp. | reverse complement strand
ACCCCCCACCCAGAGCGCGCCTGCGCCGCATCAGCCATCATAGCGGCGCACTCATGAGGCGCGAGCCATCAGCCTGCACGATTTCCTTCCTCTGGAATCTGGGCAGAAGCTATGCCTTTCCTTTCGCAGTTATAGTTCCTTTGCTCATCTGAACGCCCGGCGGATATGTGCCTATCGAAATGAAGATTTCGCCGCAAATTGCTCCGCAGATTATCCCGCAGATTGTGCCGCAGATTGCGGCACAGAGATGCTCGCTCAGAAATGCACTCCGAGCATCCTCATACCGATCATTGCGGCGCGCATGCCGCACAATTGGCCGCAGAACAGGCGAATTTGTCGCGACCACACACCGCTCTCCAAAGGAATACGCACCCATAGATCGGGGTCGCATCCAATTTGCTGGCATCCAATTTGCTGTTTCCTGGGGTTTTTTCGTGCATTACTTTAATATATCTAATTCTCAGGAGAATATAGCCAACCGATATGGAGTTGAGTCTTTTGGCGGGCAGAGCTTGGAAGTTTGGAGACGATATCGATACGGATGCCATCATTCCCGGGCGCTATCTGATCATCAATGATCCGGGAGAGCTGGCAGTTCATCTATTCGAGGGCGTTCGCCCGGAGATGGCAAAGACGATTTCTATAGGCGACTATGTTGTGGGTGGGGAAAACTTCGGATGCGGATCCTCCCGGGAGCATGCCCCCATCGCTATGAAAGGCGCAGGGGTAAAAGCAGTCGTCGCCAAATCATTTGCCAGAATATTCTTCAGAAACTCCATCAACATCGGCCTGCCACTGTTTATCTGCCCTGAGGTCGATAGAATCGCCGATGGCGCAGAGATAGAGATCGATATGACCGGCGGCGTGATCTACAATAAATCCCGCTCGGAAAGCTACAAAACGACTCCCCTTCCCGACTTTCTCCAGGAGATCGTCGATGCGGGAGGACTCGTAGAATATACAAGACGACAGGTTGCCAAGGTGACGGCATGAACTACAAAGTACCAGTTATCCCAGGTGACGGTATCGGCCCGGAGATCATAGCTGAGGGCCAGAAAGTTTTGCAGGCAGCAGCTGACAAATACAACTTCTCCCTGGATTGGATTGAGTATTCCCTGGGGGCGGAGCACTACCTGAAGACAGGCGAGCTTGTAAGCGAAGAGACCCTGAAAGATCTGGGACGCTATCCTGCCATCTACCTGGGTGCCATCGGCGACCCACGGGTGAGGCCAGGAGTCCTGGAAAAGGGCGTCCTGCTGGCCATGCGGTTCTACTTCGATCAGTATGTGAACCTCCGTCCCGTTAAACTCCTGGAAGGCATCTGGACTCCTCTCAAGGATAAAACGCCCAAGGACATCGATTTCGTGGTAGTTCGCGAGAATACCGAGGACTTTTACGTCGGCATCGGCAGTCGCGCACGCCGCGGCAAAAGCCATGCGGACTTTGAAATCAAGCGAACCCTCTACAACATAAAATTCGGCCTGGATATCGATACCGACAGCGAGGAGATCGGCTATCAGATTGGTGAGATCAGCCGCGAGGGCACCAAGCGGGTTATAAAATATGCCTTTGATCTGGCAGCAAAGCGGCACAATAAGGTGTCTTCCGTCGATAAGGCCAATGTGCTCAGCGATATCTATGGCTTCTGGCGTGAGGTCTTCCAGGACGTTGCCAAGGGGTATCCGCAGGTTAAAACCGACTTCAACTTCGTTGATGCCATCACCATGTGGTTTGTCAAGAATCCAGAGTGGTTTGATGTCGTCGTCGCCCCCAATATGTTCGGAGATATCATCACCGACCTGGGAGCCATGATTCAGGGCGGCCTGGGACTGGCGCCCGGTGCGAATCTGAACCCTGAGGGAACCAGCATGTTCGAGCCCATTCACGGCTCAGCGCCCAAATACAAGGGACAGAATAAGGTCAACCCCATTGCCACCATATGGTCTGGTGCGCTCCTCCTGGAGCACCTGGGCCAGAGCAAAGCGGCTGCGGACATAATCGCCGCCATTGAGCGGAACCTATTTGAAGGGAAGATAAAAACATACGATTTGGGAGGAAGCTCGACCACCTCTGAGGTTGGCTCGGAGATAGCTCGACTAGTGGGACTTGTCTAAGTCCCACAAAGGAAAAGGCTTTTATGTGGGATGCTTTTAACCCTTATCAGTGTGCAGCATAAGAGGCTTGAGGCATGTCAGGCAGTGGGGGCTCGTAGCTCAGTTAGGCAGAGCGTCTGGCTTTTAAGTTTTTGTATGAAGATACCAGGTGGTCGAGGGTTCAAATCCCCCCGAGCCCGTTTGGGATTTCCTGGCCTGTTTGCTGCTCCTTCTCCAATAAGGTGGTTTCAGTGACCAAGTTTGCCGTAAGAGATCATGAAATGGTTCCGGAACATGTGCTGCTTACACCGGAAGAGTGTGAGCAGGTGCTGAAAGAATACCACATCGACGCCCCTCAGCTACCTAAAATTCACGTAACCGATCCGGCAGCCAAAGAAATAGAGGCCAAAGTTGGCGATATCATCAAGGTAATCAGGAAAAGTACAACTGCTAAGCAATCGATCTTTTACCGGCTGGTAATCGATTAAGGGTGGTCTTTTGCTCGATAGAAATATTCTTTATGGCTCCTATTTTACCAGGGACAAGCTGGTGCACCATCATATAAACTCATTTAATGATTTTATAGATAAAGGCCTGCAGAAGGTCATAGATGAAGTGAGTATCATCGAGACCAATATCGAGAACACTTATGTGAAGCTGGGCAAGATCAGGGTGGGCAAGCCCGTAGTGCGCGAAGCGGACGGCTCCATCGAAAGGCTCTATCCCAATGATGCCAGGCTTCGCAATCTGACCTATGCGTCCCCAATCAAGCTGGAGATGACCATAGTCGAGGGCGAGACAGAAAAGGACCTGGTCGAGGCAGACATCGGCACGCTGCCCATTATGCTTAACTCCAAGATCTGTAACCTCTCCGGGCTCACCGCAGACGAGATGATAACCTTCGGAGAGGACCCTTCGGACCCCGGCGGCTATTTCGTGGTCAATGGCTCAGAAAGGGTCATCATGACTCTGGAGGACCTGGCCCCAAACAAGATCCTGGTAGAATACAACCAGCGCTACGACGAGAACATCGAGGTGGCCAAGGTCTTCAGCCAGAGGCAAGGCTACCGCTCCCTGGTTATAGTGGAGCGGGGACGCCGTTCCATCCTTGAGGTATCCTTCCCCTCGGTTTCTGGAAGGCTCAACTTTGTGACCCTCCTGCGATCACTTGGCATGGAGACTGATATGGACATAGTGAAATCCGTATCAGACAACCCTGAAATCATCAAGTTCATGCTGGAGAATCTGGAGGAAGCCGAGGTCTCGACCAACGATGAGGCCCTGGAGAAGATCGGAGCCCGCGTAGCTGCCGGCCAGGCCAAGGAATACCAGAAGAAGAGGGCAACCTACGTCCTGGACAGATACCTGCTTCCCCATATCGGAGTTGACGAGAAGGATCGCTTTTCCAAGGCGCTCTTCCTCTCGCGCATGGCTGAAGCCTGCTTCGAGCTGGCCCTGTCCAGAAGGGGCGAGGACGATAAGGACCACTATTCCAATAAAAGGCTGAAGCTCTCCGGCGATCTGATGGAAGACCTGTTCCGGGTGGCCTTCAACCGCCTGACCAGGGACATAAAGTACCAGCTGGAGCGGGCCAGCATGAGAAACCGAGATCTCAATGTGGTGACCACGGTCCGGGCCGATGTCCTCACCGAGAGAATGATCCATCCCCTGGCCACAGGAAACTGGGTCGGCGGGCGTACAGGCGTCTCTCAGCTTCTGGATCGCACCGACTACATGGCGACATTATCCCATCTGCGTCGCGTGATCTCACCGCTCTCCCGATCCCAACCGCACTTCGAGGCCAGAGATCTTCATGCCACCCAGTGGGGTCGCATCTGTCCGAGCGAGACTCCGGAAGGGCCGAACTGCGGCCTGGTGAAAAACTTCGCTCAGGGAGTGGAGCTATCCAAGGGTGCGGAAGATTCCGTTAATATCAAGAAAATACTGTTTGACTTGGGCGTAATTGCAGTGGGTGGTAACGTTGTCTGAAGCCGAGATTGCGGGCGCTAGAATTTATTTGAATGGTGAGATCATAGGTCATCACGATGACCCAAAGACATTAGTCACAAATTTGCGTCGCCTGAGGCGTTCCGGCAGCATCAGCAGCCAGATGAATGTGGTCTATTTCGAGGATACCAATGAGATCTTCATGAACAACGACGCCGGCCGGGCGAGAAGGCCGCTAATCATCGTGGAGAACGGAAAGGCGCTGGTGACAGAAGATCACGTTGACAGGATAAAGAGCGGCGAGATGACCTTTGCCGACCTTGTGTCAATGGGCGTGGTGGAGTATCTGGATGCTGAGGAGGAGGAGAACACCCTCATCGCCATCTGGGAAGGCGATATCACTGTGGACCACACCCACCTGGAGCTTGATCCATCTTTGATTCTGGGCATCGCCGCGGGCCTTGTGCCCTATCCGGAGCACAATGCCAGCCCCAGGAACACAATGGGCGCAGGAATGGTCAAGCAGTGCCTGGGAATGTCGACCGCCAACATGAGGCTGCGGCCGGACACTCGCGGCCATTATCTGAACAGCCCGCAAAAAGGAATCGTCAGGACCAAGACCTCGGGCGCAATCGGCTTTGAGGAGAGGCCTGCTGGCCAGAATTTCGTTGTGGCGGTCCTGGCCTACGAAGGGTACAACATTGAAGATGCCCTGGTCATGAACCGCGGCTCAATCCAGCGCGGCCTTGCAAGAAGCCACTTCTTCCGGGTCTCTGAGGCAGAGGAGCGAAAGTATCCGGGCGGCCAGGAGGACAAGTTTGAGATTCCCGATGTGGAAGTCCGGGGCGCGCGGGGCAGCGAAGCCTACGACCAGCTGGATTCCGATGGGCTGGTCAACCCCAATGCCTATGTGGGCCCTAATGATGTGCTCATCGGCAAGACCAGTCCCCCCAGATTCCTGGAGGAGCCGTCTGAGTTTGGTCTCACGACCCAGCAGAGACGGGAGACATCGGTTACCATGCGATCCAACGAAAAGGGCGTGGTGGACATGGTCATCCTCACTGAATCATCCAACGGTAACCGTCTGGCCAAGGTCAAGACCCGAGACCAGAGAATTCCGGAACTGGGCGACAAATTCGCATCCAGGCATGGCCAGAAGGGCGTCATCGGATTGATTGTACCCCAGGAGGATATGCCCTTCACAGAGTCTGGCGTGGTGCCGGATCTGCTGCTCAATCCTCATGCTATTCCGTCACGAATGACTGTGGGCCACGTCCTGGAGATGATCGGCGGAAAGGTGGGATCACTGGAAGGCAGATTTGTGGATGCCACCGCTTTCCTGGGCGAGAACGAGCATGACCTGCGGGGCGCTTTGAAGAAGTTCGGCTTCTCCCACACCGGCAGAGAGATACTCTACAACGGCGCCACCGGCCTTCAGATCATGGCCGACATATTCGTGGGAGTGATCCTCTATCAGAAGCTCTATCACATGGTCACAGGCAAGATGCATGCCCGCTCCCGCGGTCCAGTGCAGGTGCTCACCCGCCAGCCCACCGAAGGCAGGGCTCGTGAGGGTGGCCTGAGATTTGGTGAGATGGAAAGAGATGTGCTCATCGCTCATGGCGCTGCCCTGGCTCTGAAAGAGCGTCTGGTTGATGAGTCGGACAAAGTAACTGAGCTGGTTTGCAGCCACTGCGGCATGATTGCGATCCATGACCGGAGGAGAAATGCGGACTTCTGCCCGACCTGCGGAGCGGATACGGAGATCTATCCCGTGGAGATGAGCTACGCCTTCAAGCTTCTGCTCGACGAGATCAAATCATTAGGTGTAGCGCCTCGACTAATCCTGGAAGACGCGGTTTAGGTGGAAAATA
>JAQVZT010000171.1 GCA_028708055.1 Methanothrix sp. | reverse complement strand
AGTCGACCAGGCTCCATCGCACCAGATCGCTCAGAGCCTCTTCAGATGCTTCGGGAGACATTTTAAAAATTGCTGTTGCAGCCTTGCGATCGAAATCATCCGGAAAGACCGATAACCGCCTCCAATTCTTCTTCCTTAAGGGAGAAAGCAGATCATAGCTTAAGCTGAAAGAACCCTTCACCAATTTAAGCAGTGCAACTTTATCCTTAAGACGCCGTTCGTACTCAGCAACGCTTAAATCCTTTTTTTCAGCTAGCGCGCTAGCGGCATTCCGCAGCGCCAGAGGAAGGCGCCCGCAGATCTTCGCCAGCTCTTCCGCCCGATTGCCAATGCGCGGGGCAATCCCCAGAAGAAGCTCGCACGATTTGTCTAAAGGCAAGATGTCCAGATCTTTTTCCGCTAAACCGGGCAAGGCGAATTTAATTCTGGACGTGATCAGAACAGCGCATCCCGTTGGCGGTAGCAGAGACTCCACCTGCTCTCTGCCAGCAGCATTGTCCAGAAGAAGAAGGACACGTTTGCCTGCAATAATGGAGAGATACATACCGCGCAATTCGCCCGGGTTTTCCGGCAGCCGATCGGCAGGATTGTAGGCCCGGATGATCTGAGCCATAGCATCTTCCGGGGTCAGCGGCGGCAAATCCGGTTTGTTGCTCGTTCCCCTCATGTCCACGAAGATCTGGCCGTCAGGAAATTGGCTCTTAATCTTTTCTGCCAGCACCAGGGCCAGGGCCGTCTTGCCGATGCCGCCCATGCCGCGCAGGCCGGTGATGGTGGCACCTTTCTCGAAGCTGGAGAGGATGTCGCGGATCTCGTCCTCCCGGCCCTTGAAGTCGCGTGGGGGCGGGGGGATCTGGCGAGGAATGATCTTGATTGACTGGGGAGCTTTTTCAGACGAAGAGACTCCCGATGCGGATTCAAATAAGCTAAAAGGGCATTCGCCATCATCGCAAGAATCGATATCCTCTACCCATCTATTTCGTGGATCGCTCCAGCGACGCAGAAATACTGTGCCCTTGCCTGTATCGAGATCCAGGTGGACGAAGTTGTATGAGTTTGCATAAGCCGGATTTTCGGCCATGCGGCGGTCGTAAGAAGCTCCAGCAGGAATGATCACACAATTTCCGGATGTGCCGCTCGTTACTTCCACCTTTGGCTTGTGCTGATGACCCCGCAGGATGAAATCACAGCCCTGCAAGAGCCGGGTCTCGATCCTATTGCAGTCAAATTCGGTCAGCCAGTCAAAGGGATGATGAAGCACAGCGATCTTCAAGTCTGCATCTGAGATCTCATCAAGGATGCTATGAATCTGAGGCTCGCCTACTATGACAAATCCTTTGTCACCAATCGTGGCCTTGTTTCGGCCACACATCCAGGCCGAGTTCAGCCCAAGGAGTGCTAACTGTTTATCGCCAATCGGCATCTTTCGAACATTAGCATAATCAGCTTGTTCCTGGCCTGTGTAAGACTTCACGAATGATGAAAATGCCTGAAACGGCCCTAATAAATGAGATCTTCTGCGGTCGTCTGTCAGCCAGTGCTGGACTTTTTCTTCAGATGCCAAAGGCTCCGTCAGCTCATGAGACAAGAACTCGAATTCTTCTCTATTCAGATCATGATTTCCCGGCACAATGAAAAGCTGCTTCGCAGTCAATCCGCAGACATCCAACAGCGGCTTGAAAAATTGCTCATTCGCCGTCTGGTATTCTCCAGCCTTTCCGCTAAATGCGATATCACCGCTGAAGATAACAAAATCGATCTTCTGCAAGCAGGGATTGATCTTTTCTCTCTCCCGGATGTCCTTAAGCAGAGCTTTCAGCACGACTTGGCGATCGAATTCATTTCCTTTCTGGTGCCAATCAGAGAGATGAAGCCAGTTTATTCCAACCATAATTTCCTTCTTTTAGCGTCGTTTCCCGATGCAGCCAGACGAATCATTGCAGCGGTCTTATTGCAGACTTATCATATTAGCCAGTCGACTAACTAAAAGCCTGCAAGAATTTAAGATTTGCTGACAAGAAGAAGCTGCTCAAATGCCCAACTGAAAAAATAGAAAGCTTAGACCTTATCCGCTCCTCCCTTCTCCCTCCTCTCCTTCACCAGCCCGCCGTAGGCCACCCCTGCCTCGGTGAGCACTATCTTCTCCTCCTGGATCTCAGTCAGTCCGGCCAGCTCCAGGCGGTGCAGGTGATACTCGAGCATCCTATCGCCTGCTGTCGCCGCAATCTCAGGCACGCTCAGTTCTGATTATGCAGCTGTTTCTTCGGAAGCTACTTCTGAAATTGCAAATAATAGCGATCATCCTTGAAGGAACGGACAAGACACGGCTAATTTAGTTCAGATAACTAGAACATATTAATATTAGTACGCTGCAAAGTACGTGAGGCTCATATTTCGGAGGAAGACCATGAATTGGCCAAGGATATCTGCATTTTTACTGCTTTTGATAGTGATCAATCCCTTGATGGTGTCTGGATTTGCTGCACTTGAAAATGGAGGAATTTATCATTTCAAATGCATGGGACATATTGATGGCAATAGATGGCTTGATGGCGTTACCCAAGAGAACCGGGTTTGGCTCGCACCAACCACGACTGGCGGTTACACCGGTACCAGTTGGCAGGCCATTGAGGTAGAACCAGGAATTTATCACCTTAAATGCATGGGACATATTGATGGCAATAGATGGCTTGATGGCGTTACTCAAGAGAACCGGGTTTGGCTCGCACCAACTACAACCGGCGGTTACACCGGCACTAGCTGGCAGGCGATCAAGGTGGAATAAAGGGTATATTGTAGATCTCATTGAGGAAGTCAATAAAAAAGAATTTCAGGTCTTGTCCGCCCCTCCTTTCTCCCTCTGCTCCTTCACCAGCCCGCCGTAGGCCACCCCCGCCTCAGTGAGCACTATCTTCTCCCCCTGAATCTCAATCAGCCCGGCCAGCTCCAGGCGGTGCAGGTGATACTCGAGCATGCTCTCCCCAGCAGCCGCCGCAATCTCAGGCACGCTCAAGAGACCCTGGTTCATGAGGATGATCATATTCCTGCGAATGGGGCTCTCCAGGGCGTGATGGACGGCTGCCATCTCCTCCGGAGAGGCGGGCTTGGCCTTCTTTCCCATCAGCATTCTCAGCTCCCCCTGGAAAAAGCTGAGGCCGTCGCCATCATCCCCGCAGCAGGCAGCTCGAAGGCCGCTCTCTTCAAAGTGGGATCGCCGAACATGCACAGCTGCATGGTAATTCTCCTCTCGCTCTCCCCTTTCCTGAGAATGACCTCCCTCATCAGCTCATTGAGGGCATCGCCCAGCCGGTAGCGGCCAGATGGGCTCTCCCCTTTGATGTAGGGCTCGAACTTGTCCGCAAAGTAGGCAGGCGTTCCCTGGTCGGTTGTCCTGGCGAAAAAGGCCGCGGCTCCCGCCCGGAGAAGCTCGGTGGCAAAGGATGGCCGGTCTGCATAAAGCTGGCCGGTGTTGCAGGAGACCCAGCCGGATATGATGGGATGACGGCTTATGTCCACATCCGCCACATTCTCCAGATTGAATATGGCAGTATGATCATTGGTGGCGAAGCTGACGGGGCTGCCGTGTCCCATGATGAAGATGTAGTCGCTCCTGGAAATCTGATCAAACATCTCCGCTCTGTGGTCGCACTCATCGCAGACCCCATAGGGCGGCGTGGCATAACAATTTCCGCAGGTGGGGGCATCATCCCGGCAGGCGTCGCCCAGGCCAGCAGGCGGAGCTGACCAGCAGCGCGTTGAGAGAAGCATCTCCGGGATCATTCCGAAGCCTCCCGCCTCGTGAACGTCGCTGGCGGTCTCCAGAGCCGCGGCCACTGCGACAGAGTCGCTGCCAACGTCGGGCATGCGGCTGATGGAATAGCCCTCATCCACCACACCGTTTCCATCAAAATCGATGTACCAGCCGTCTGCAGGCAGATACCAGGGGCTGCCTGAGACCGTGACCATCTGGGGGACGGGCAGGACCTCCGGCCCTCCGAGGAGGATGATGTAGCACGGCCCGGTCCGATCGGCAATGGTGCGAAGCACGTCTCTTATCTCCTCCCAGCTTGCCGGATCGGCAAGCCGCACCCCGTAGGCTGTCCGGCACTCCTCTGAATCGAGCACGACCCGGCTGGCCGCGAGCCCATCCTTGCGGCGGACCGTCTCCACGTAGCGGCCGATGGCCGCCTCAAGCTCCGGGGTGCTGGTCAGAAGAGTGGTCGTAGCTAGCAGCACGGTCGTGGGCCTGGCCTTCATGCTGATATCCACCGTCCTGGACTTCTCGCTGGTGACGGTGATCTCCCGCACAATGCCCCCAGCGCCCCGAACCCTCCTGGTGTAGGGTGCCTTCACCTCGACTGGGGAGGTGCTGGAGGCCAGGATGTAATCTGAATGGGTGGCGATGTAGTTGTACCTGCCCTCGGGAAGCTCCCGCCGGTAGCGGCCACTCTCTGAGGTGGTAGCCGTCCAGGACTTGCTCCTGTCCTCCTTGACAAAGGTCACACTGGCTCCCTTGATGGGCGCGCCGGTGGCGGCATCCCGCACAATTCCCTGAAAATCGCAGGGGTAAATCGTGATACTGCTCTCAATACTGTTGTCTACTAAGGAGACAGTCGCCTGGTCCTTGATAGCCTGCGCAGGCGCTGCAAAGCCGCTCGGGCAGCAGCCAGAGAAGATGACAGCAAAGAAAGATAGTAATAATATTGGGCGAACCCGTCCGTTCTCCATCCTAATCACTCCAAATCTACTGATAGTCTATGGGATGCGAAGACTTAACCTCTTTTCGCAGACGAAACATTTTTTTGTGCCGAAATAACTACGATCATACTCTGGAGGCGTTGGACTTTACACTCAATTGCATCAGCCAAAATAATAAAGCATTAGTTATCGGAGACAGCAGAACAAAATGTGCAAGAGCACTCCTCAGGCAGCCGGAAAGACAGGGGCCGCGGCAATGATCCGCGCCCTGGTGGTGGACATCGACGGTACCCTCAGCGACGAGACACGGGTTCTCTGCCCATCCGCCATTCAGACGCTGCGAGAGCTTCGCCGGCAGAAGATCCCTGTGGTGCTGTGCACCGGAAACACCCACTGCTTTACCAGAACGGTCTCCGTCCTCCTGGGAACTCCCCGCATCTTCATAGCCGAGAGCGGGGGAGTTCTGTCCTACTCAGAAGATGAAATGGATATCCTGGCAGACCTAGGAGTCTGCGAGGATGCCTTCAGAAAGCTATCCGCCGAATTTCCCATGGAGAAGTACAACTCCGCTCGCTACAGGTTTACAGACATCGCCCTGCAGAGAACCTTCGACGCAAAGGCCGCAGACAGGCGTGCCCAGGAGCTGGGCCTCCCGGTGGAGATCATCGACACCACCTATGCCATTCATATCAAAGACAAACGGGTTGACAAGGGCACCGGCCTGGTCCGCATCGCCGGGCGGATGAAGATCGATCTGTCCGAGTTTGCCGCTATCGGCGACAGCAACGGCGACATTCCCATGTACCGGCTGGCCGGATTTCGGGCCTCCGTAGCAAACGCCACAGACTCTCTAAAGGAGATCTCAGATTACGTGGCCAAGGCCGAATACGGAAACGGCTTTGCCGAGATTGTGAGCTACATGAAAGAGAAAGGGATGCTCTGGGCGGATCGATAGAACAGAATGGCTGAAGAAAATCCTTTGCATTCAGCCTTGATCGCTGCCCTGGTCCAATTTGTGCAACAATGCCGCCCAGTTGTTCTCGCAAATGATCCACCAGCCCAGCGTCTCCTTGGCCAGTTCGCGCGCTGCCGGACAGAAGGCATCGACTGCCAGGTGATAGGGCATCTCCTTTGAAGGCGGATGAAGCGGATACTTGGTGCAGGTAGAAGGCCGGATCTCGTAGATGCTACACCCCTTCCGGTCCGGATCATAAAACGGGCAGGGCTGCT
>JAQVZT010000170.1 GCA_028708055.1 Methanothrix sp. | reverse complement strand
TGATTCCAATCCCTCTCTTTCGCATTGTCCCAGCCATCGCTTGACAAAACGCAGAAGGTTCGGGAAACATCGGCTTAAAACCTACCTGATCATTTATAAAGTTAACGCGATACAAATCATAATGATCGATAATTTTAATGAATTTTGATATTATTTTCGATTCGATCCATAACCATAATGGATATTAGTATTATTTCTGATTCACAGTTGATTTGATCGTATTGGTGAGGAGATGATTGCCGGAGAGTCCCCTCATGAGTCATTCTCGGAGAGGCTCCATTCAAAACGGCAGATAGAACGAGTGAATATGCCTCAGGCTCAGAGAAATCGGCAATAAAAAAGAAAAATAGATCCGCTCATTTGATGAGCGGAATGGCATCGACGGACTCGGGGTTGGCCAGAGCGGAGATGTCACCAGTGGGATTACCCAGAGCCTTGGCCTTGATGACGCGGCGCATGATCTTGCCTGACCGGGTCTTGGGTACATCGTTCACAAAGTAGACGGACTCCGGATAGGCCACGGGACCCAAGACAGAGCGCACGTGCTTGGATAGATCCTTGTCGAGACCCGCGGTGGCTTCAATGCCGGTCTTGAGGATAACGAAGGCCACGATTACCTCACCCTTGACCTCGTCGGGCTTGCCGATGACTGCAGCCTCGGCGACCTTGGGATGAGATACCAGGGCGCTCTCGACCTCTGCATTGGAGATTCTGTGTCCAGCTACCTTCAGCACATCATCAATTCTGCCCTGGATGGTGAAGTATCCATCCTTATCCTTGGTGGCCTTGTCGCCAGCCAGGTATGTGCCGGGTCTGATATCCCAGTAGGTGGACCAGTACTCCTTCTGGTACCTAACCGTGTCTTTGTAGAAGGCACGGAGCATGGACGGCCAGGGTGTATTGCTGACGATGTTTCCACCGCTTCCGGGCGGCACAGGATTGGCATCCTCATCCACGATATCCACGTTAAAGCCGGGCAGCGGGAAGGTGGGTGAGCCGGGCTTGAGTGGGGTGATGGGCAAGGGTGAAACCAGGAAGCATCCGGTTTCAGTCTGCCACCAGGTATCCATGATCTGCAGCTTGCCGCCGCCGAAGTTGTTTCTATACCAGATCCAGGCCTCGGGATTGATGGGCTCGCCCACAGATCCCAGCAGCCTCAGGCAGGAGATGTCATACGTCTTTGGCCACTGATCTCCGGCCTTCATGAACATCCTCACGGCTGTAGGTGCCGTGTAGAGTACCGATACCTTGTTCTCACTGATGATCTTAAACCACCTGCTGAAGTCGGGATAGTCAGGGGATCCCTCATAGATCATGCTGGTAGCGCCCAGGCAGAGAGGCCCGTAGACCACGTAGCTGTGGCCGGTGATCCATCCGACATCCGCCGTGCACCACCAGACATCGGTGTCTTTGATATCGAATACCCAGGAAAGCGTCTGGGCTGGGGTCACGCAGTAGCCGCCGTGAACGTGCTCGATACCCTTGGGCTTGCCTGTGGTTCCGGAGGTGTAGAGGATAAACAGCCGGTCCTCAGCATCCATCTTCTCGCTCTCGCAAACATCCGACTGCTTGGCCACCAGCTCATGGTACCAGACATCCCGTCCTGCCTTCATGGGGACATCGATGCCTGCTCTCTTTACCACAACGATATTGGTGACGCTTGGGGTATTGGCGGTTGCTTCATCCACATTCGGCTTAAGGGGCAGGGGCTTTCCGCGCCTGAAGAAACCATCAGTAGTAACTACTACTTTGGATTCCGCATCGAGGACCCTGCTGTTAAGGCCGCCGGAGGAAAATCCGGAGAAGACCACGCTGTGTATGGCACCGATCTTGGCGCAGGCTAGCATGGCAATAGGGGTCTCGGGGATCATGGGCATGTAGATGCTGACCCTATCTCCCTTGCCAACTCCCAGACTCTTCAGGCCGTTTGCAAATTTGTTGACCCTCTTGGCCAGATCTGCATAGGTGATCTTCTGGGTAGGCTGATCAACGGGTTCAGGGACAAATATGTAGGCTACCTTATCCTTCTTGGCGCCCGCAGCATGCCGATCCACTGCATTGTAGGCCACATTGATCTTTCCGCCTACGAACCACTTAGCGTAAGGCGGTACCCAGTTGAGGACCTGAGCATAGGGCTCCTGCCAATCGGCATAGGTCTTGGCCATCTCGTCCCAGAAGGTAATGAAATTCTGGCCGGTCCAGGCGCGCATCTCCCGCTCGCTCTTGAATCCCTTCTTCTTCATCCACTGCATAACATTGGAGTTCTCAACGAGATCCTTGGACGGCTCAAATACTCTCGTCTCCTCATAAAGAACAGACGTTGTTGCTTTTTGCTCAGCCAATTTTGTAACCTCCTTTAAATCCCCACTTCTTCCCTATCTCCCTCGCAAACCAATCTGGGCTCCTGCCCGTGGCCACGGGATTCACATTCCCGCATGATCTTTCATTTATATTTCTGGACCGAAAAGCATAGCCATCGGGATCTATGGGAATATTGTAGCGATCGATAATTATCCTGGTTTTTCATTTATAAAGTTGTCGAGGTAACATATCTTAACTATTAATTATTATCATTAATAACAATGATTGAAAATAATGCGATCTCGACTGCGGCAAACAAGGCAGAGTAAGCAAAAAGATCGCTATTAGTGGGTATTGCTTTCCTCACTGATCCTTTTGCCACATCTGCTCCAGGATATATTGGCCTTAATATTAGCACATAATAAAATTGGAGTGATGCAAACTTGTAGTGATTGTGCGCGAAAGGATCGCGAATGATTCATTGCATATGATAATCATTAATTATTTTCATTATTATCAGTATTATTTGCTCTATTCTGTGATTGAAGACTGCAGACAATAAAGACCGAACCAGATATCCGTCATATGCATCTGCTGTTCCGAAAATGTCATTCACTGTATTCGAATAATCCAAAATGCCAGAACGATATCTATTGATACGATATAATGCAATTATTTAAATTAAACCAATTGCTTCGCGATTCAATCTTCCACTATTCGACCGGACACATAGAATGCGTTGCTCTCCTCCACCAGCACCCTAATCAGCGATCCTAGCCTGAGCTGACATTTTATTACTATTCCTAGATAATTTTCTGCCCTGGCCTTCATAGTGCCATCCCGCCCGCGCTCTGTGATACGGGCCTCCAGGATCTGCCCTTTGTACTGCATATTTCTCCGGGCTGCAATATCAAGCCACAACCGTGTCAGCTCTCGAGATCGATCCTTCTTGATTCTATCCGGCATATCATACTTTGATGCTGCAGCCGTGCCCGGTCGCGCCGAAAATCTGGTGATATTGACCTTATCCGGATCCAGACGCTCTATGAGTTGCAGGGTCTCCAAAAAGTCCTCTTCCGTCTCCCCCGGAAAGCCCACGATAACATCAGTGATAATAGTGATCTTTGGAAATGATGATCGGAAAGCGCCTGCAATATTCAGGAAATCTTCCGCCGAGTATCTTCGCCCCATGCTTCTGAGAATTTCATCAGATCCTGATTGCACAGGAATATGCAAGAACCGGTATATCCTTGGGCTTTGATATGCCCTCAGCAGCCGATCCTTTATCAATAAAACATTATTGGGGTTCATCATGCCCACGCGGAGGCGAAAATCGCCCGGAATCACTGCCATCCGGTCCAGCAGCCGGCCCAGATCGGTCCCGATATCCGATCCATAGGAAGCCGTGTCCTGTGCAGAAATCTGCACCTCAGCCGCGCCCATGGCTGCAAGACCCGCCACCTCAGCGGCCACATCCTCCACACTGCGGCTCTTAAGCCTGCCTCTGGCTATGGAGACTATACAGTAGCTGCAAGAGCCGTTGCATCCCTCAGACACATTAACGACAGCGCACAGGCTGTCTGATTGGCCCAGGCCGGAAGGCATAGTCCTGGAGCCAATGCCCTCGGGCAGCCGGGCCGGGGAACCGTTCTGAGTCACCCCAAAGAGAGCAGAGATGCCGGAGGCAGAAGATTGATTCAGCAGCCCATATCGAGCCCGGCATCGTATGCCGTTGAGCGATTCCGGAACGGCGACGCTCAGGCAGCCCGCCACTATCAACCGATCGCCTTGCAACTGAGAGAGCCTGCGCAGGACCTTTCTCTCTGTCTTTTCAGTGACTGCGCAGGTATTCACAATCACCGCATCCGCCTCATCAAGAGTGGTTTCTGTATGACCCGTCTCCTGCAAAGCTCTTGCCAGATCCTGCGAGTATCCCTGGTTTGCGGTGCAGCCGAAGGTCTCGATATAAAATTTCATGCTCTTTCCGGTTTTGCTGTCTCTTTTGCCGTTTCTTCTCTGCGTACCTGATATATTCCTACTATTATGCCCATTATGGCCGGAGCCAGGAAAAAACCTCCTAGGCCCGCGACCAGTGCTCCACCCAAAAAGGAGAGCATAACCAGCAAGGGATGCAGAGAGGACTTAGCCGCCACGAGGTATGGCCGGATCAAGAGTTCCGAAGGCAGATAGATGAGGCTGGAAGAGAGCAGGAAGAAGATGGTTGCTCCTTGAATTCCATCTGTGAAATACCGGTAAATGGTCAGAGGAATGATGACCACCCAGGAGGTAAGAAAAGGAACCATTCCGGCTATAAAGACGATGCTTGCCAGGGCAAAAGGCCTGGGCAGACTGAAGGCGTAAAAGAGAAAAGCTGAGATGATGCTGCCCAGAATAGAGGTATAAATCGTGCCAATGAAGATGCCGCTCAGGATAAAGTCGATGCGGCTCATGTATTTTCTGTATGCCTCCTTTTCCTTATGGGGAAGCAAAGATATTATCGATTCCACAAAGCTCTCTCCATCCACCAGGACAAAGTAGCAGACAGGTATCGAGACTATGAAGTTGATGATGGCAAGCGATGCCACTCTGCCAATATGAAAAACGGGAATGGAGGAAGCAATGGGGCCGATGGTGCCAGCGGCGTTTTCCAGGCTGCTGGTCAGGGTATCCTTCATCCAGGGAGCCATGTTCCTGGAGGTCTGATCCGCCAGAACGACCAGAGCAGATCTGATTGCCTCCTGGTTTCTGGCGAGGAGCAGGATCTGGTTGGCAATTTCGATCATTCCCATTCCCAGGATAATGAAGATCGGCAATACTATGCAGAAGGCGGCAACCAGCGACCCGAGCTGTTTTCTCTTGCCGAACTTATCCCTGATGGGCTTTCCCACGTAGGCAAAGACCGTTCCCAGAATTATGCCGTCCAGAAATGGAAAGAAGAAAAAGAAGGTCAGGAGCAATGAAGCCAGAGCTATGATCAGCATCCCTTTGTGCTCAGAGCACCATTTGCCCGGATCAAAGTCCATATATTCCAACGAGCTAGAGTTGTCGTTTCACTGATAGATATTTCTTATGCCAATGAAAAAAAGTTCTGACAATTGCAGATTATCTCTGCCTGCATGATCAAGCTCCGATCAATTGCCTGCCAGGGCAATCATCTGTTCCAGTCTTTCCAGTGGCAGGCCCGCATCCCGGTTCTGCTCGGCAACCCATGCCCTAAGCTTCTTTACGGGCCTACCGGAATCGATTATATCCGCCGCCTTTTGCATTCCATCCTTAAGATCGCGGGCACGATCAGTGATGCATAGTATTGGTGCCGCATTCAGGCAAACTATATCTCTTCTGCAGCCGCGGTCATCTCCTGACAGAACCTGCAGCAGCCTTATGGCTTCTGCATCCCTGTCGCTCTTGTAGAGCAGCGATGACTCATCCGCCGCTCCCGCTCCCAGATCCTCTGCTTTTATAGAGTAGGATCGGATCGCGCCGTCTTCGGTCAGCTCAGCCACGCAGGACCTGCCCAGGGTGGAAAGCTCATCCATGCCGCTCCTGTCATCCCGGCTCCTGCCGTGCATCACAAAGGCTCTCTTGTAGCCGATCTCTCTCATGGCCTCTGCAATCGGTGTCACCATCTCCTCCGCGTAGACGCCCCGCACCGCATAGGCAGGCCTGGCTGGATTGGCCAGAGACCCGGCGA
>JAQVZT010000169.1 GCA_028708055.1 Methanothrix sp. | reverse complement strand
GCTCTTCCGATCTGCATCGGCTCTGGCCGGCTATCTGACTGCACCTGAGATTTGAGTGGATTCATGGAATTTGAGGGGATTCATGAGATTTGATCTGCATGTTCATTCCAATTGCTCGGACGGCAGGGATGAGGTCAGGACCATTCTGCGCGCCGCCGCAGGGCGGGGCCTTTCCGGGCTGTCCATAACCGATCATGACACCCTGCAGGGCTCCCTAAAAGCTCTGAAGATCATCCGGGAGGAGAAGCTGGACCTGATACTCATATCCGGTGGAGAGGTCACCACCGACGAGGGGCACCTGCTGGTTTTGGGTGTGCAGGAGCTGCCACCCAGGGGGCTGTCCCCTGAGGAGACGGGGGAGCTGGCCCGTGAGCAGGGAGGGATCACCATCGTTCCCCATCCTTACCATCCTTTCCGCCATGCCATCGGGCGCATACCGAACTGCGATGCGGTGGAGGTCTATAACTCCAAGCACCTATTCGGCATAGCCAACGCTCGGGCGAGAATGGGCGCAAAGAAACGGCACCTGCCAATGGTGGCGGGAAGCGACTCTCACTTTGCCGCCACGGTGGGGCTGGGGGTGACCGAAATTGAGGCCTCGGACGCAGAGGAGGCAGTGGCTGCGATCCGTGCGGGCAGGACGCGCGTCGTGGGCAAGCGCACGCCGCCGAAGTTCTTCATCGGAAACACTGTGCAATCGATATGCCGGATTGTGAGGAAGAGGGTGAGAAGAGGGCAAAAGGTTTAGTTAGGAATCGAAATCTATTATCAATAATTTTTGTTAAAGCTTAAACGGCAGCGGCACGCCCTGCCGCAAGCATTGGGGTATTGCGATAAAAAAAGTTAGCGGCATTAGCCGCTTTCCAGGAATTCATTTCTGCTCTACGCATTTATTGACCCGGGAATTGAAATTATCCGTACCGCTGCCGCTGATGGCAGTCGTACCGGTGCCCATGATTCAGATAGCCGGGTGGGGCACAAGAGGCCGTCCACGACGGAGATTTACGCTGCCGTGGAGCTGGTGAAGGAGGCGTATGATCTGCATGGATTCGGGCCGGTGAATGCAAGGAGCTTAAAGTGGCTCGATAGAGGGGATGTGCATATAACCTGCAATCTTCTAGTCCATTTTTTCATTTTGCCTGGATGGTCATAAATTTCGGTTCCGGCAAACAAACCATTCCAGCAGACTATGGAATGATTTATCGATGATTGCATGGTATCGAATTATCGGCATCTTTGAAATTAAAAAATCGCTATAGAATCCGCCGCGCAACATAAGACCTTGCGAGGTCGAAAGCATATTTATAAAAATATCATAGGCTCTGATTCTGGCTGGGATGAAGGCAAAGATTGAGTGCGTGTTACTTGCAAAATTGAGCGATCGTGCGGGGATGAGAATTCTAGCACACCTTGCTGCACAAACTATTTCGTTATGTAAATCAAATACACTAACATTATGGAGGGAGATCTATTAGAATAAAAATTTTCCCGGTATTGTTAGCTTTAGTTGTACTGTGTACGCCAACATTCGGACAGACAATGGGTCAATCCCAAGCACTTGGTTCCTTAGTCCTCAGAAGTGGGGATGATGGAGATGTGTGGAAGCCACTATCTTGGAACCATCCATCCTGGGGCAATCCAATAAGTGATCCATTAGCCAAATGGACCTGGTCCAGCTCGCAATTTGTAGATAAAGAAGTACATACCTACAATAGGGATTTTTATATTGATGGTCCTCCAACATATGGAAAGCTGACGATAACCTGCGATAACAGCTATCAAGCATTTATAAATGACCTGGAAGTCGGCAGCGACGGCGATTGGTATTCAGCCGAAACATATGACTGTGCTGATAAGCTCAGACAAGGGGCAAATACACTTAAAATAATCGTTGCTAACGAATATGGTCCTGCTGGATTGCTCTACAGACTCGAATTAGGCTCGGGTGCAAGTGAGAAGACAACTCAAATCCCGGGTACTGATATAAATAGTGAAAAACAACCATTGGATGTAAAATTAGTTGTCTATCCAGAAAAAACCACTGACGTCGATGTAATAGAGATCGAAGCGGAAGTCTCAGGTGATTACAAAACTCCCCTCAACTACGTATGGTACAAGGATAACGTAAAATTAGAAGGAGAAACGGGGTACAAAATTAGACTTGAAAGTGGAGTATTACCAGGTGAATACATGATCACGGTGCAGGTTACCGATGATGAAGGAAGGACTGGAGAAGCATGGAATACATTAAATGTTGTCGAGGGCGATACGGGAATTCGTGGCGATGTATTGGAAGTGGTTTTATTCGATCCGATTCCTAATGCGATCGTATCCGCCACCAGTCTTAAGAGCGGTACCACGAAAACCGTGAATGTCAGCCCTGATGGGAAATATTCCATTCACCTGATGCCTGGAAATTACAAGGTTTCAGCTTCAGCACCAGGCTATCTTACTGAATCAGGCACATTCGGAGATGATGTAAAAGTTCTATCGCCTCATGATGAACCTTATTGTATCGACTGCTACACGACTTTTAATTTCCGTCTGGTGATGGAACCTACAAATGGAGGAAAGCCCTGTGGCACTCATTGGACGAAGGTATTCCCGGATCTGAACCTAAATCCCTGCAATGTAACCATGGGACCTCCGGTACCAACGGGAAGCTATATGATTTGGGTTTCACCAGTGGAAGGCCCAATGGGATCTGAACCCCAGGACTGGAAGAACTACGGGCCATATCAGTTCCGCGCAAAGCATTATTATTCTGTAGTGGTTAAGGGAGATTATGGAAATAGCAGAGTCGTTGTGACAGAGGACGACCCTGAAACCAGTTGCTATGAAAGCATGCCAATGCCGGGATATGCGTACATCTACTACCGCAACGACGTTATCAGCTACAGATTATTGCATTACGCTATGACTATCTGCCCGGTAGAATAGAGGAGTTGAAGGTGGTTCTGAGGTTTGCCGCAAATGAATGGCATTTGCTGTGATCTCTAACAGTATATACAACCTGCAAGCCACACTCTCTTTTTTCGAAGCGCATTAAACTACAAGATATTATTATAAGGATGCTTTCAGGCTCAAACCCGATGCGTGTGCGCTATGGGAAATAGGCTTACAAGAAACGTTATCCGTAGCAAAAATTGACCGCTATGAGGTGGCCAATCAAGTTGACTTGATTAGTGAGTTCATAAAGTATGGAATAGGCTGTTAGGCAGAAGAGGATTTAGGCCGATTTGAACGAGTTGCACAAAGTAGTACATACAACTTGCATTCTTACGAGCACCCACAAAAACGCTGCTGGGAATGGATGGAGCTGTGAGCCTGGCCAGTCGTCAAGCCCTATCACTCCGATTTTTGCCTCTCTCCTCCTTATGGCTGGCGTTCTAGAAGGAATGAAGGACGAGCCAGGCTATAAGTCTTTAGGAAGCTCAGGATGAATGAAACCGGACGCTGTAGGATCCTCAATAAAGATGGATAAGAAGGAGGGAGGAGAAAGTCAATTGGATGTAGGAGGGAAAATAGCCATCGACTTTCGCCAATACACTATACGTCAATTGCCGATATAAAAGTCTTTTGCTTGAAGTTGAGAAAAGATCCTCTGACACCAAAGATCCATACGAAAAAGAGATATCAAGTCCCAGGCAGGCCAGCGCCGAAATCCACAGCGCCCTCCGCAGAGGAGCCGATCACCGCGAAGTGACGGCCTGACCCTGCCCGAAGCTCGACTTTTGGCCGGGCTTGAAGGCCGCAGTAGCGCTGGAATCTCACACAGCGTCCGATCTAAGGGAACCCTTTTCATGGGGCCTCTTGCTCGCCCTCTAGCCTCAGCTTATGCCGCAACATGCTCCCGACCGTGTATTAGCGTGAGATCCGGCGGATTGCTGCGCCATTTACAGCGCGCAACTTTTTCTGCCCGCCGAGTTTCAGCCTCACAGGCTCCGAAGCCAAATGCAGGCCACGACGGCATGCATCTCCTGTTACCAAGGGATTTTTATCAGCCAGCCCTAGGAGCCAGCGCAAACTGCTCCACGGTGGAGCAAAGGCCCTTGTCATCAGAGCATCATTGGATTCGTTAAGCCCACGGCACGCACGCCACCCTATTCAATGGCATGAAGCGGCAAACTATCTATATAATCGTTATAGATATTTGTAGTTTGCGGTTGAGAGCCGCGGAGCTTGGAAAAAGAACAATAATTGAGCCTGCACAGCGTGCGGCTCAAGCGGTAATCTTGGTCTTGGCGATATACTTGATAAGCTCTGGGCCGATCCTGGCTTTCCTCTGAATCTGATTGGCCACTTCATCAGCGGATGCGCCGCTGGCGGCCAGGGTGCGGATCTCCTCAACAGTACTGTCTTCCACGGTGAAGTACTCGTCCAGATCCTTTCTGTGGCCCCACACGTCGCCTTCCAGCATATCGATTCCCTGCATCTCCAGGAATACCTGGATGGCGCTGGACATGGTCTTGCGGTAGGATGGCGGAACCTGAATCATTCTCAGCCTGGGGCATCTCTGCATCAGGTTAAGGAAATCTACATTACTGGCCCGGAAAGCCAGGTGAACTGTCTTCTCATTTGGGTTCAAATTGGGGATTTCATTTCTGGCGCTGATAACTCTAAGTCTCATTTTTGCACTCCAGGCTCTAAGATGCATTCCCTAATATTAATAGACACTTCCGAGTAATATCCTCATTAAAATTCTGGATTTAGCACCGAGCTGGAGCTAGATGGATTAATACCGTCTTCAAACCTGACCTCCCCAATCCATTTCTTTCGAAATGCCCGATACACTTGAAGGAGAAAGTTGATCAAGACCAAGATGCGCAACAATTTCCTGGATGCGCCTGTTCAAGACTCTTTATAGATATGATTCTGCTATTGCATTGATCAAAGCTCTTTCTACGCGATAATATTTGTCGAATATCCGAGAACTGAATATCTAGTTTGACATCGGATACAATAATCAGGTGATGAAAACGGTTCGAGCTGTGGTGGACCTTCCCGGTTCGGTTCTGGCTCTCATTAGAGTTGACAAAGACGAACTGGGTCCTTTCATAAAACGCTCATTGGCAGTCGAGCTTTACCGCGAAGGCAAGCTCTCTCTGGGCAAAGCAGCAGAGCTGGCAGGGACTAAAAGCAAGTGGGAGATGCTCATGCTGCTCAGCGAGAGGGGAGTACCTCTGGACTATACAGCCGATGATGCTGAAAAGGATCTCCAAACTCTTAAAGAAGTTCTGGAACGATGAACAGCCATTTCCAATTCTGCACAACTCAAATCGGTTGGATTCCGCCTGAGTGATAAGGATTATAAAAGGATCTTGTCGCTTGATTGATTTTTCATAAAGCGTTTTCCAGCAATACCGTTAGATTAATATCATTAGCTGAGCTATAAAATGCAAGGTGAATGAAAAGCCTATGTCCACGGTAAAGATTGATGAAAAAGGAAGGATCGTGCTCCCAGACGATTTATTAGCCAGGCTTAAGATGAACCCTGGCGACGAGTTTGTCATAGGCGAAGCCACAAGCGACTCGATACTTCTGAAAAAGAAGGACCTAAGGACAATATTGGAAGGCGTTATAAAAGAGGCCCGAAAGGTAGATCTCGACAAGCTTGAGAGGGACGTCGAGGAAGAGGGCAACAGAATTGCACGAGAGAAGTACAAGATTTTTGCTGGACACTAACGTTTTCATTGCTGCTGCAAAAAGAGGATGGACAAGGACCACTGATCTTGTCCTGAGATTTATCGAAGGCGAGGAGGATCTCATCGCCAATGAAGCCCTCATCGGTGAGTACAGAAAGTATGCCCGCGAACTTGGCGATTACGGCCAGCTTCTTCTTGATCAGATTTTTCTTAAGGCAGTTGTTTTAGAGATCCCCGATGGAGCTATAACCCCACATTTCGCATTAACATTCTAACCCATAATATTTTTTGCAGTCTTGCCCGAGCAAATTTAGCACTAAGCTCTGAGTATCGCTCAGATTTATTTGCCGCTTGATCACATTTTGGCCTTCGGCT
>JAQVZT010000168.1 GCA_028708055.1 Methanothrix sp. | reverse complement strand
GCAGGTGGATTGCGACTATGATCCGGATTGGAGTTTTTGCCCTCATCCTTCTCGCTCTGACCATGCAGCCCGCTATCTCCGCAGACTGGCCGGACTGCAAATTCCAGTGCCAGGCAAATGACGTGATTGTGCAGAGGCTATGGCTGGGAGATGATAGCGGAGAAGAGATCTCTTCCCCAGCAGTGGGCGAAGAGAGAGCATGCCTGCTCTGGGCCACATTTCGCAATAATGCAAATACTCCCCGTTATGCCGCCATACTGCTTGCCGATCTGTATCTCGGCGGCACGCTGAGCCAGTCCTTTTACGACGACGGTCTTTGTGCTCTTGACGAGATAGAGGCAAAATCCACAGTTGATCATCCACTCTGCAATATCGTCTGGACTGGAGGAGATGATGTATTGCTCAAGAGGCTGGTGCTGAGCTGGGAGACGGCGAAAGGAACTGGCTGCAGCAACGCAAACCGCAAATGCAGCAATCGCAATACCAAGTGCTATGGGGGCCAGGAAGCTGAGATGCGGGCAGAGGTACCCATTATCGCCTCTTTTGAGATTGATGCACAGGATTGTTCCAGCCTCGTCAGCTTCCATGACCGGACAACCGACGGATCTGGTCCGTACACCTATAGTTGGGATTTTGGGGATGGGGCTTTCAGCACCAGAAAAGATCCTGATCATACTTATGGCCATCTGGGAGACTATTTGGTGAGATTGCAGGTGAGGGATAGTACCGGCAGGATGGCTTCAGTCAGCCAGATGCTAGCTATTAATGCCTGCACCTGTGCTATCATCGGACAGGATCATGCCTGTTTGAGCAAGACAGAAACCTACAGAGTCCGTCCGGCCAATTCGATCAACGGAGCAGTCCATTGGTATCTTGATGGAAGAGAGATCTACGGGCAAAGAGAACAGGAATTGAGGGATGGGGCCGAGGAATCCCTGGAAAATGATAGCATAGATATCGCTTGGCAGACTTATGAAGAAGGAACGCATGATCTCACGGCTTACATAAGCGATGCAAGCTCCGTTAGCGACTCGAAGCTGTGGGCAGCGTGCAATATGACCATAAATGTTACACCAGAGCCGCTAGCAGTAATTCGCTGGGTTGCGTGAGACCAATTGGACCGGCGTTCATATTCGGCAGGGCATTTTATGCAGTCGTTACATCGAAGGATTATATCCGCGATCTTAGCATATGCCATAATTCTGATCTTGCTGGGCGCAGCATCCGACCTGACTACTAATGAACGAGAGGCTCGGTCTGGGGCCATCTATACCTTTGCCGCCAGCAATATCTCTCAGGAGGATGCTATTGTCGAATGGAGCGCATCTGATGGTAGTCCGACGAGCTATGCAGGAAAGTCCATGCGCTGGACGGCACCAGTTGTCGATTCTCCAAAGGACGTCATCATATCGCTCAATCTGACCAATTCCTATAATTGCTGCAAAAACTATTATAAAATATTCAATCTTCATGTAGTCCCAAATCCGATGGCCAAAATAAGCCTGGTAAAAGGTTGCCTGTTTTCAGCCCCGGTCAAGATCGGAGACCATGTATTATACACCTACAATGTATCCAACCCGGGGAACCTCCCTCTCATGGACATTAATCTCACCGACATGCAAAGCTGGGGACCTGACTGCCAGCCGATCTATAAATCCGGAGATGATGGTAATGGTGTGCTTGATCCTGGAGAGACATGGAGGTATGAATGCGATTACAAGGTTATGGACCCCTCGGATTATCCAATACTGCGCATCATGCAGAGCAATAAAGGCTCCACGGATCTTTTGAGGACCATTCAGAGGCTGATGGCATCAAAGACTCGCCTGGAGATCATAATGGATAACTTGCGTCACTCTTCCAGCCAATTCGACATGCAGGTCGCCAGTCTGGTCAAGGCAGAGCGGATGGAAAATGGTCAAATTTATACTTATTATAACTATAGCAATGAGGTGACCGGCGAATCCTTTAGCAGAGAGTTCGATCAGCAGGGAAACCTCAATAGGACCGTCTACCAGGATCCCACATCAGGTACCGTGTTAACGGTTCAATATTCGAAATCTGGCAAAGTGATCTCCGAAATGCTCTACTATCCTCCTCCTGGAACCAATGAGGGTTTAGAGATAGAGTATGATTTGCCTGCTAAGGGATATAATACTATTACAATAGTTGATTATAAATCAGGAGATACACTCGTAATAATAGTGGATAGCCGGGGAAATGTTTTGAGCAAAGAGTACAGAAAGACTCCGGGATATGAACTCTATGTAGAGAAATACCTCCTAAGGAATAAAGCCACTGTTGCCGCAAAAACCGGGGATGGAAATGAGGTTTCCGACTGGGATTCCTTCGCCTTGGAAGTCTTCCGGCCTCTGCCTGATTTGATTGTGACAAAGACCGCCCAGACCGAACCGGCAGTTCCAGGCGGTCTCTTGAATTACACAATTCTTTATAGAAATTCAGGTGGCTCAGATGCTCACGATGTTGTAATCACTGAGACTTACGACAGGAACCTCACATTTGTAAGATCGAATCCTCCACCCGATGCAGGGACCGCAAATCGATGGAGCCAGGGGCTCCTTAAGATCGGTGAGTCTGGAAGCATATATCTCCAGACCAGGGTAAATGCCATTGCCGAACCCGGATCAGAGATCGCCAATAAGGTGGCTCTTGCCGTTCGGGAAAACGCTTCTGCTATCTGTATCGTCAATACTACCCTGGGACGAAATGATCTGAATATCACCAAGATCGCTTCTGTAAATCCGGTGCTGCCCGGAAAGAGTCTGACTTATACCATAATCTACAGGAATAATGGTTCCATAAAACAGAATAATGTGACAATTGTTGATCGGCTTGACCCTTATGTCGATCTGGCAAATGGGAGCACTCAAAGGGACCTCACATGGCGCCTGGGTGATCTGAATCCTGGTGAATGGGGAGAGATACCCGTATACGTGGTGGTGAAGAGCGCAATACCGGCGAATATTTCGAGCATTGTCAACAGATATAGAATATCATCCAGTCAGTTCGCAGGAAAGACAAGGGAGCTGGTTACAGGTCTGATGAATGGCGGCCTGAATATCACCAAGACCGCCTCATCAGATTTTGTGCCACCCGACAGGGAATTGACCTATACTATATCTTACCGAAATGAAGGAACGGTCAACCAGACAAATGTGATGATTCATGATTGGCTGGACCCGTATGTCGGGCTGGTAAGTGCTTCTGCCAATCCTCCACTAATCAGCGGCAGCTCCGGAAATCATCTCTGGTGGAAACGCGGATACCTGAATCCCGGCGATGAGGGCACAATAACCATAAAGGTAAGAACTAATTCAAATATAGCTGATCATGCATCACAAATTATTAATTTATATAAAATAAATTCTACACAGACGGAAGGGCGGAATTTAACTCTCAAAACGGACGTTGTTCATTCTCTCTGGATTAGAAAGAAAGCGGACAAGACCACCTACAACAGAGAAGAAAATATTACGTATACCATTGACTATGGAAATTCCGGGAACGCAACCGCCAATTTCGTAAATGTCACCGACCTTCTTCCTGATGTGATCCTCATCAGCGTCTATCCGGTACCCAGCATCATAACCGGAAATAACCTGACCTGGAGAATTGGAGCGATGGGCGAAAATCAATCGGGTACTATCCAAATAGTCGCCCAGATTCCAAAGAAGGCGAAGGCCAACTATATTGAGACATCTCTGGTGCAGGGCGATGGATACGCTTATGTTCGGAAAGGGTTTTCAACCGAGGAAAAGAAGGAAGCTCTGATAAATAGAGCGATGATATATGGATATTACAATCATTATCCATATAAGGTCAGCGCCAATTCATCGGTGACAGTTCTTGGCTCTCCCGGGACAAGCATTTCCAGTCTGGAGCATGGAAGCGGCTATTACAGAGAAGAGGTAGAGAGCACCCTGCATCAGGAGAATAAGAGCATCAGCCTGGATAAGAGCTTGTTTGCCAAATACAGGAAGACTGCATTTCTCCTGCCTGGAGATCGAAGAGTCGATTACGATTCATTGTGGTCTGACAGGACCCGGGTTGAGAACAGGATAATGGGCGACAGCCTTCGGGAAGAATATCTTTATGCCGATACTTTGAACCAGAACAGTTCTTTTGCAGTCGATATGAACCAGACCGTTTACGATTCTGAAGCAGATTTCAGGTCAGCAATGGCTCAAATAGATTATAAGAAGCGTCTTCCAGAAGGGAGATCTGTCCGCCAGATGATAGATGAAAACTACCACGGAAGCTTCCGGGTACAAGAGTCCGTGGACTCATACGGAGAGAGCGTCAAATTCGCTAAATCGGCAGTAGGGAAAGGATTTGTCTCATCGGATAAATGGACGAAAGGGCAGCAAAGATCCTACGAGTCGGGCAGCGGCTATTACTCATCCCAGGAGAAATTGGAACTCGGATCAGTTGATAAAAGCATAAAGGTTCAATATGGACAGGTTAACCTCAGCGCGGGATCCGCAAACCTCAGCTATGCCAGCTTATGGAACGAGGGGACGCGGACCCGAGATGATGAGACAGGCGCGCTGATTGGCAAGGATATTCGCTATGCTTCATCGATTGATATGGAGACCATGATGGAGAAATCCTCACTATCCCTTCTTGGCAAGTTCAATGGAACCCTCAATTTGGATATTAGAGACTATCCAAACGTCGATCTGGACCAGACATTCGCAGGAAGCTTTCAGATAGATACAGCAATTGCCATTCATGATATGCCCGTGCATCTGTATCCTCATGTTAGCATCTGCAAGACGGCTGCCATGCTGGACGAAGAGACCGTCCTCTTTTTAATTAACGTCAGCAACGACGGCAATAAATTGCTCAAGCCGCTGAACATAACCGATTATCTTCCGGAAGGATGCAGCTACATCAACTCCAGCATCAGAGCGAAGGCAAACGGCAGCATGGTCAACTGGACTATTCCGTCCCTTGATGTGGGAAGAAAGCTGACCATAAAGATGATAGCCAAAGTGGACGGCAGCCGCAACTATTACACCAATAAGGTGAGTGTGAGAGCAGTCTGCAAAGATAAAATTGCGGAGGCTAATAACTCCACCACATTCGAAGCCTTCTATGAGCCTCTTCACTGCTGTCCGGGAGAGAATGATAGCAGCATCGCCGACAACAAGATCAACATGACCAGCCTCTTCAACATTACTCCTACCCTCGGGTATTGGGGCTCCTGGAGTCCGTCTCCATGTTTCAATATCACCGGCAATATCACGGAATGCTCTGCTGAGTCGGAGGCCTATTATGACGAAATGGAAAAGGATGCTGGCCTGTGCAGCTGCGCCTCCAATTACGAGGTGCCGTAAGCCAATTCAAAATTAGGAAAGCTGATCCCGATCCAGGAGAGCTTGCCTGTTTCCTGGAAAGGGAGAGCATGCCTTTTTCGAAAGGGAGAGCCTGTTGAAACGAGATGATACAGCGCCAACGCATGCAAGATGGCATTAACTACTGTGATTTCTCTCTGCTCACCCTCTTGTAGTGGCGGTACATGATGCCCAGGGCATCGGCAACCTGCTCGGGCGTGCTGAAGACGGGAATGCCGGCCTTTTCCAGCTTGATGACATCGGCCTGAGCAAACTCCTTTCCGGCTACACAGGCGATGATCGGTTTGCCCTTGTAATCGATCTTCTTGAGAGCATCCACGTAGCTGCTCAAAATCTCTGCCTGCAATACCACAATGAAGCTGCCCACATCGTCGCTGTCCACGCCGATCTCAATGGTCCGTCTTACCGTCTCAGCGTCCTGGCTGAATGTGTAGTCCACGGGATTTGTCCCGCAGACGTAATCGGGCAGCAGACCCTTGAGCCTCGCCAGCAGGGGCGGCTCGAGCTCAGAAAGACGCATGCCGTTATCGGTAATGGCGTCAGCGGCGATAACGCCAAGCGAGCCGGCGTAGGTTATTATGAATACTCCTTCCCTCGTGGGCAGAGGCTGCTTGGATATGGCTCGGGCCAGGCTGAACATGTGCTCGTAATCCCTGGCTCTTATG
>JAQVZT010000167.1 GCA_028708055.1 Methanothrix sp. | reverse complement strand
TAGCCCAAGGGGAAAGGGCTTGAGGTAAGTCGAGGTTGCCTAGCCTGGTAAGGCGCAGGTTTGCTAAACCTGTTCTCCTTCGGAGATCGTGGGTTCGAATCCCACCCTCGGCGCTATAACCTATTTTTGAAAAAAATTAAAATTTCACCGTATGCCGCATCTCCCAGCCTTCCCCTCCAGAGTATCGGCGGTCTTCATGGCGGCCATGGCCTCCTTTCCCCGGTTCATGCACTGCAAGACAAGAGCCATATTGTACCAGGCCCCGGCAAAATAGGCGTCCGCAGCGATAGCGGCCTCAAAGCAGCGCAGAGCTTCAGGATACTTTTTCTGCTGGGCCAGGATCATGCCCATGTTGCTCAGAGCATGCTTGTGCTGCGGCGAGAGCTTGAGGACCTGCTCGAAGCATTCCATGGCCAGCATGAAGCGTTCCTGGCTGGCCAGGACCAGGCCTTTGTTGTTCAAGGCATCAATCAGCGTCGGATCAATTCCCAGGGCATGATCGTATGCTTTGATAGCTTCTTCTCCCTGCCCGCAGTTGCACAGCTCATTTCCCTTCTCCAGCCAGTAGCCCGCATTCTGTGTCTCGCCGGCGGAGGGGATCATGAGAACGGAAAAGGCCCGAATTGTTGAGAACATAAAAGATGAGTCTGCCTCTCAGGGTTAATAGCTTTCGAGGTAGAATTCAAAACGGAATTGCTTTGCGAGGGAAGGCAATTGAGGGGCTATCAGTCCTGTCTCTTTGCCCTCTTGAAGGCGTCCTCCACGGCATCGCGGATGATGTAGCCAGCCTTGTGCAGAACGGTGTCGCCAAGCTCCGTGTCCCTTTCCATCGATCCGGTACAGGGATAGGAATGGTGCGCCTCTGAGATCCTCTCTCGAATGTCCGGCTGATCAGGCTCCAGGCCCAGAAGGCGCTTGGCCACAAACCAGGTGGAGCCGCAGGGCGCGCTGCGCAGCACATTGGCCGCCAGGATGTGATCCTTTCCCGCCCGGCTGCTCTGCACAGTCACATCGATCAGCGGGTCGCCGATTCCCGCTTCGGTGAGAAAGGCATAGATGTTCGGCTTGGCCGGATCAGGACGCAGAGCGCAGAACGGCTTGGCAAAGGCCGCCTCCATGCCCAGCTCCGCTGCCTTTTCCTCAAGCTGCTTTCTCTGGCCCAGGGGCAGCTCCCGCGGCGACTCAGATCCACCCACAATGCCCTTCACCCCTGCCTCCTTGAGTTTGGGAAGAAGGCCGAAGAGAATGTCGGGATGAACATTGATGACCAGGGCAATGTCCGCCGCGGGTATGTTCTGGGGGAGGAGCGGCTCCACATCATCAATGAAGTCACCCAGGGATGCTGGGTCCGGCATCTCTATCAGTGAGACGATATTCTCGGCATATCCAGGCCGGACGTTGCGGCACTGGGTGCAGGCATCGGCACAGGAGATGCAGAAGCCCGAATAGTTGATGAGGTTGCCCACCACCCTCTCGCCAAATTCGCCATTGTAGAATACTATCAATTTCAAGCTCTATTCACCCCACCAATAAAAAACATCATTCTATTTCCAGCAATGCAGCCAACGTTGGCTCCTCTCATTATCTGGATATCAATGTATTTAGAACTGAGCGTTTCTGCAAAGATACCATTGCAGTCAAGCGAAAAAAAAGGATATTTTCTTCATGCCGTCTTTGCCTGGCCCTGGCCGGTCATCCTTCTCGCTGCATAGAGGATGGCAGCGAACCCCAGGCTCATGGAGACCAGTGAAACCAGACCGCCCACAAAGGGCAGAAACGAGAGCACATTGAGGACAATAAATCCGATTATAAAGTAGACCAGATCCCCCTGATTGATCCGGGCCCGCTCACCAATCCATTTGCCCAGGCTGAAGGAGATGAAGGTTCCACTCAGCATGATGATGGCAAAGAACAGCAGGGCTGCAATCACTGCGATTGGCAGGCCCACCACAGTTGCCGCCACCAGCAGCAGGGCGATAAATGTGGCAATGATCATCACAAAGCCCAGCAGGGTCTTGAGAAGTGTCGAGCTTCTCACCTCGCCATCCACTGCCTGCATGATGCCCGGCATGCTCCTGACCAGGAGCAGCCCCAGGATAAAGTAGCCCAGCATGGACAGAAGGCTGAAGATGTTAAAGCCTGTCTCGTAATCCTCTTTCTTGGGAGACGAATCCTCTGCCTTATAGAATCTCACCAGTCCAGCCGATCCGGTATTATTGAACTGGTTGGCATGCACCGTGATGGTGCCGTTGATGCTACCGGCATTTGTAACCTGGCCGCCGCCGATGAGAGCATCCCGTCCGATTTTCTTTCCGGGAAGGATATTCACCTGGCCTCCTGCGGCTACCAGGTTGGTTCCCACGTCTGCTCCCAGGTTGACGTTTCCGCCTGCTGCCACAACCTTTCCGCCCACATCGGCATTGACATAGACCTGCCCGCCCGCGGCGATAACGTCTCCCTTTATCGGGGCGTTGATGTTAACTGTGCCGCCTGCAACTATTGCCGAATCCACGGGGGCGTTGATGCTCACTATATTGCCTGCGGCGATAATATCATCGGCCACCGCCGAGTCTATGGAGATCGTCTCTCCGGAAAAAGCCTGCAATGCCTGCCCGGTCGAGCAGAGAAATGCAAGCGTGATCAAAGCTATTATTAATTCATTAAACCTCATCCCATTCACCGCAATAAAATTGTTTCTTCCCCAATAAATAATCTATGTATGCCATTCGAGAAAAGATTTATCATGCAATATCGCCTGGACTCATTCAAGAAAAGGGCCAAAGGGCCAAAAGAGCAATTTCAGGAGAGGCGTGGATTGAAGATCGCAGTGGACATTGACGGGGTTCTGGCGGATCAGGTCAGTGCGGTTTTACAGGAAATTGAAAAGGATTACGGACGGAAATACTGCAAGAGCGATATCAACCGTGCCCACTGGAGCGCTGATGGAATCGAGATCTGGGCGGAGATATCCAGGCTTCTGGCCGACCCGGAATATGTCATGAGAGTCCCTCCGATCGAAGGCTCGCAGAAAGCTATAAAGCAGCTCTGCAAGCAGGACGTAATCGTGGTGACTGCTAGAAGGCCCAACACCGAAGAGGCGACGAGAAGGTGGCTCAGGGAGCATTTTCCCTGCCTCACTCAGTACTATCATGCCCGGACAGGAACCAAGCACAACATTCCCTCCGATGTGCTGATCGATGATTTGGATATGAACATCGTGGAATTTGTGAGGAGCGACCCGGACCGACGCGGGATTCTTTTTCAGCATCCATGGAGCCTGAATGGGACGGGTATCGAAGACTATGGCGATCAGGTGTACTACTGTTCGCAATGGCGGAGCGTAATGAAAGCCATTGATGATATTGCAGGCGATCGTAATTGAAAAAGCGGAAAGATCTGCCTGAGCTGCTCGCCCCAGCCGGATCGCCCGAGGCTCTGGAGGCAGCCATTGCCGCAGGAGCCGATGCCGTTTACCTGAGCGGCAAGAGATTTGGCGCCAGAAAGTTTGCCGCCAACTTTGATGAAGCTGCCATGGCCAGGGCCATCGACTACGCCCACCTGAGGGACGTGTCGGTCTATGTGACTGTCAACACTCTCATCAGAGAAAACGAGCTTGGCGATGTTGCTGAATATCTTCTCAAGCTCTACAAAATGGGAGCGGATGCCGTGCTATTGCAGGATCTGGGGGCATCTCTTCTGGCGAGCCGAATAGTGCCTGAGCTGGCAAAGCATGCTTCTACCCAGATGACCATCCATAATCGGCAGGGCGTAACCTGGGCGGCTGAACATGGATTTTCCAGGGTTGTCCTGGCCAGAGAGGTGGGCTTGGACGAGATCGAAGAGATGGGCAGAGAAATGAGGCCGGGGCGGGACGGCGAGAAAAAGCCACAGCCGATTGGCCTGGAGGTCTTTGTGCACGGTGCTCTTTGCTATTCTTATTCCGGGCAGTGCCTTCTCTCCTCGGCCATAGGCGGGAGGAGCGGCAACCGGGGGATGTGCGCCCAGCCCTGCAGGAAGTCCTACGTGCTGCTCAGAGGAGCAAAGGACAGATACGGTCGGCCTGCCAGCCTGGCAGCTGTGCCGCAGGAAGGGCGCTATCTCATCTCCACCCGAGACCTCTGCGTCTACAGGCATCTGGAAAAGATCATCCGGGCGCCCATCAGCTCCCTGAAGATCGAAGGGAGGATGAAGTCTGCGGAGTACGTGGCCATAGTAACCAGCATCTACAAAAAAGCCTTGCGGGATGCAGCCGGAGGCAGACGGTCGCCTTCTCCCGAGGATGAAAAGGATCTCGCATTATCCTTCAACCGCGGCTTTACCGAGGGCTACCTGCTGGGCGCCAGGGATATCATGGGCCGGGAGATGTCTGACAACCGGGGGGTCTTCATCGGAAGCGTGGCCTCCTTTGATGCCCAGAGGAACGAGGCATCCGTCCGGCTGATTGGGCCGCTCTGCCCGGAGAAGGGCGACGGCCTGGTCTTTCAGTCTCCGGACCGGGAGACCGGCCTGGTGGTGCAGAGAGTGGCCCAAAAAGACGGTCTGCTGAGGCTGATTACTCCGGAGAGGGTGCGCCCGGGGGCAAAGGTGTATCTGACGGGAAGCACTGCTCTCGCTAAAAAGGCGCAGGAGATCATCGCTTCCGCTAAAGCTCAGATTCCGCTCGATCTGTCTCTCACCTGGCAGGAAGAGACCCCTCTGCTAGAGGCAGCTCTGCCGGACGGGCAGGCCGTTTCGGTCAAAGCCTCTTTCAGGATGGAAAAGGCCAAAAGCCAGCCTACATCCAGGGAGCAGATCGAATCGCAGTTGAGAAGGACCGGCCGGACGCCTTTCCTCGTCCGCAAGATCGAAATGGACTACTCAGGTGATCTATTCGCCCCACTGGGCGCTCTGAATCAGCTGCGGCGTGATCTCCTGGAAAAGGTGCAAGAGGCGCTATTGAATAAGAGACGCCCTACAGAGGAGAACGCCCAGTTGGCCGGAAATAAATTGCATGAGTTTTTAGAGGAAATAAACCTGTCTGCTTCTCAGTCCACTCTTTCTTTATCGAGCCGGGTGCCATCTCTGGCGGTTTATGCCGACAGCCCGGAGACCTTGAGGGGCGCGGTAGAGGGAGGATGCCAGAGGGTTTACTTTGAGCCCATTTTGGGGCGCGAGAAGAACGATAGGGCGGCAAAGGCCGAAAAGCTGATTGATGAGGCAAAAGCCATCTGCGGAAGAGTGCCGCTCATCTGGAAGTGGCCCCGGATCACGCCTGCGGATTTCCTCGAATTTGCCGGTCCCCTGCTGGATCGGAAAAAGATCGATGGGATTATGGTGGAGAATGTGGGCGCTGTGCAGGCGGCGATGGAGGCCGGATTCGGTCTTCATATCCTGGGGGCCTCGGGGCTCAACGTCTGCAATCATCTGGCTGTGCAGGCGCTCGCTCCTCCCCTGGAGCTTCTCACCCTCTCTCCGGAGCTCTCTTTTCGGCAGCTGGCCGCCACCGTAGCAGAGGTGCGAAGCCATTCTTACCCGGTTAAGATGGAGCTTCTAGTTCAGGGAAGCCTGGAGGTTATGGTGGCCAGAGACAGCATGCCTCTTCCCGTCAGGGCAGGGTCTGGTCCCGGAGAATTCTGGGGCTTGCAGGACATGAGACGCATCTTTCCCCTCCGCCTGGATGATGATAATAGAACGCACATCTTTAACTCCGCCGAGACCTGCCTGCTCGACCAGATGCCCGAGATCTTCGCCATCGGCCTGGATGGCGTGGCTCTGGATGCGCGGGGCCGGACGGAAGACTACGCCCGGAGGGTGTCGGAGATCTACCGAAAAGGCATCGATCTGACCGAAAGGAGAAGCGCAGCCCTCCGCCAGGAACTGGAGAGCCTGAAAGAGTCGATCAGGCCCCTGGCCCTGGGAGGCATAACCCACGGCCACTTCCAAAAGGGGTTGAAGGACGAGATCTCTTAATCTCAGGGGCGGCGAAATTGGCGCTCATTCTTCGAAGGCCAACATTGCCGATTATGCTTCTTTTCCCGATATGAACTGGCAATAGCCGTAGCTTATCGGCCCCAGCTT
>JAQVZT010000166.1 GCA_028708055.1 Methanothrix sp. | reverse complement strand
TTTTCCTCGATCAACAAGTTTGAACGTCTCCCATGCACCTATAGCGTTGCGGTTAGCTACGACTGCACCGCCACCGCTGCCTTCCGCGCACAGATGCTGGCCATTGGCGGCCTGAAGGGCTACTTTTGCAGGTCTTTGGGGGTCTAAAAACCTGAACGTTTCCCATGCACCTATAGCGTTGCGGTTAGCTACGACTGCACCGCCACCGCTGCCTTCAGCACACAGATACTGGCCATTGGCGGCCTGTAGAGCATAATTACTGTTTCCTCGATCAACAAGTTTGAACGTTTCCCATGCACCTATAGCGTTGCGATTAGCTACGACTGCACCGCCACCGCTGCCTTCCGCACACAGATACTGGCCATTGGCGGCCTGTAGAGCATAATTACCGTTTCCTCGATCAACAAGTTTGAATGTCTCCCATGTACCTATTGCATTGCGGTTAGCCACGACTGCACCGCCACCGCCACCTTCAGCACAGACGAACTGACCGTTGGCAGCCTGAAGGGCTACTGAATTAGATGCCGCGGATATAGTAGTAAACAATGAATAGCTGCTAGCCCATCCAGTGCCAGCGGAGTTAACCGCATAAGCTCTGTAATAGTAAGTAGTTCCTGGAGTTAGAGGGCTTAAATCGGCATAGTATGTTCCAGTATCATGAACTCCTAAATCTGCGGTATGCTGCCACGAACCTGTGCCACCATTGCTGGTACCCCAGCCGATATATAAATGCGGGTTCGCGCCGCCTGTACTTGTTATCTGTGCACCTACTGTTGCTACACTGGCTCCGATACCTGAAGCAGGTCCATCATTGGTTACTGTAGGTGTATCTATTCCTGGATCTATGGTGTTCTGCAAGAGACAATAGGATGCATCGGTGGAATATCCCTTACTCCGCCACTGGGTCCAAAAATCCGCAAAAGTGTTTTGCGTGTCGCCAATGAATACGTTTGCTATCGGACCAAATCCCCAGCAGTAGGTATCTAGACCATCATTTGCCGTATCGAATATATCCCAAAGAGCGCCGCAGACTCTTCCTTCGCATCTAGGTCCTTCACACCAACTATATCCCTCAGAATCGGTTGCCGACTCAAAATCAACGCTGAAACTAGGATCCTTATAGATCGGATCGTTATCTGGAACACAACAGAAGAAATCTCCCCAACCTTCGATCCAACCGAGTCCATCATCATAGCATCGACTCCAAGTATGATCGCTATAATCAGTTGGCGGGAAATAGCCTCCATATAAAGTCCACATGAGGTTGTGGCCATACTCGTGTATTACAACATGAGATGCCCCTTCGTAGTCAGCTAACAGATGGATTTGGCCGCCTGGATGATAGTGACATCCATCAAGTGAGTTCGTAGGCCACCAAGCAATGGTGGCCTGAGAAGCGGAGCCTCCTGAATACTGAGAGAAGTACCTGTTAGCCCGTTGTAGGTCGTTTAGCAGCCAGCATGCTCTAGATTCAATATCTGTTTGATACGGGCCTAATCCACCGAGGTCAAATATCCCATCGCCGGACGTATATATTCCCGAACGCCAACCGTATACGCCTGTTAGGCCAGTTAATCCCGTAAATGTGGAATTCTTGATAACTCTCATTTCTTCGCCATTTTCATACTGGGTATAGGTCCACCACGAGACTCTGAATCCAGCACTTCCGGGATTGGTTATCGTTATCGAATAGGCTCCATTATCATCTGTATAACCCATTCCTAGGAAGGCGTTATCACTGGCCCTCACGATTCCTGTCAGGAACCTTTTTGCTGGCAGCCAAGCGTTAGGGGTGGTTTTATAAACGCTATCTTGACCCCAATAAGAGAAATGCCCAGTGACAGTAAGAACGCCTGAGCTAGTTGGTCCAGATAGATCTCCTTTAATGCTCTTATTGATAAATTCTGTAGATTGAATACTATTTATAGCTGATAAATTCTTGGATGTAATTGGCAATTTGTTTGATGATGGCAAATTATATGGATTAATTGGTATAATTTCGTGGATATTTTCCACACTTTGTGCTTGGCCTGGCGAAATCTGCATCACGGGATTATAAGCCCAGATTGGAGCGGGAGTAAAAAAAGAATTTTTCCCCAAAACTGTCAAAAATACATTTGCAATATCTCCCCAGGAGTTATTTTCATCTATCACGTGACGAGCAATGGCCTTAATCTTGAAGTCGCCCGTTTTTGAAAACTTAATAGTGGCGTTCAAATAGACAGGAACATCCGCTTTTAGATCCAATCGTCCGGTTAGATGGCCACTGACCAATTCTACTCCCTCTGATAGCGTAATCTCCGCAGTAGTATTCGGTGCATCGGAGGAAGCTATTACTCTGCAATATAGATTTATCGTTTCGTTGATTAGAGGCATTTTTGAAATGCTGAGATTTACAGTTATCGGGCTCGACAGAGATGATGCTACTTTGTCTTCTGATCCGAATCCAACAAAAATAAATGCTGTGCAGAAGACCACCGCAAATAATATAGCTTTAAGCATCCTATTATTCATGAAATCACCCTTCTTGATCAGTCCCCATATGTTTGTATGATGCATCTTTACTTAATATATATATAGTTAATGTAATACGTATTGGGTGTTGCGAGTGCTTAGGGATTGTACCAAACGAATGTCCGCCCATGAGATAAGTCACATGGAGTAGCCCTGTTGGCTGGCCATGGCATAGACTCCATCGTTCTTGATCCTATAACGTTATAGCGGTCCTATAGTGATCCAATTTTTATGAGTATGTTTCAATAATTTTAAGGTCCAGGCCCTCGCTTCATTGCCTACTCTCTACCTTAGAAAATACCTCTCAAGATGTCTGGTTCGCCCATCGCATTCATCCGTCCATGTGGTGCGTGCAAAATGTAGTCTACCATGCCAGGGAGTCTGCCACCTATGATCCTCTTGCCCCATGAGGTGTAGGCGTGATTTCCGGTAAAAAATCGCCGTCATTGGCCAATGGAGCGAACCCTTCAGAGTAGACAATGATTTAAACAACGTCAATCATTGGTAGGATGTACATGAAGAAGACGAGGCGAAGCTACGACCGAGAATTCAAGCTATCAGTAATAGCTGAGCTTGAGGTGGCAAGCCTCCTGTTCAGATTGCCCGCGAGCAGGGGATTCATCCGAGTCTTCCATCTCGATGGAGAGATGAATTCCTGAAACAGCATTTCGTGGAAATGGGAAGAAGTACAAAGAGGATGCGAGAATCTCCGAACAAGAAAAGGTCTTGGGACAGCTCTATCCGGATAATGAACCATTTGGGAGGAAAATGCAAAAAGGATACTGGACAGGTCTTTACGAGAATACAGGATGCTTTATTTAAAGATCCTCAGCTTTCGATACGCAAAGCCTGCCATCTTCATAGAGCAAGTCGGAGTGGTTACTATAAATGGAAAAAACGACCGGCACCTGTGCCATCTGCGATTGGGCTGGATATCGATCTAAAGGACATGATTCAAAAGATCGTTCTGAAATTCCCAGAATATGGATATCGTCGGGTCACGACTGAGTTAAAAAATCGTGGATATGTGGTTAACCACAAACGAGTATTGAGAATCATGCGAGACAATAACCTGTTGTGCCTAACGAATAACTCCCATTAGGCAGGGTATTAACATGATAGCTCCTGATGGATGCCTTGGCTCAAGAGTCCCCTTCCATAATTTCGATCCTTTCTTCCGTAAGGCCGTAAAAGCTCGTGAACTATTCAAGTTACACACACTTTAATATAGTGCTCATTCAGGTCGTCATAAACGGCCAGCATATTTTTATAAATGCCGGCAATTCGATAACGGGCAATTGTCGATAAATCATTCCATAGTGTCTTAGAATAGGTTGTTTGCAAGAACCGAATTTGTGACCGACCAAACCAAGAGAGAAAATGGGCAGTAAGGTTGCAGGTTATACGCACATCTCTTCTAATCGTGCAGCTTTTAAATTCTTGCATTCACCGGCCCAAATCCATGCAGATCATACGCCGACTTCGCCAGCCCCTGCGCCAAGGTGACGTAGATCTCCGTCGTAGAGGGCCTCTTGTGCCTTTCCTAGCATCTGGATCATGGCACCGGCAACACCCGGCCATCAGCGCATTCACCACATAGCTAAGCCTGAGGATTGTGGCGTGGCCTTCCTCCGGGAGAGCTTATTCCTGCGCGAAACCTCCTGGGTCCCGGCCACTTCTGCCAGGCGGTCCTGAATGCAGTCTTGGTGCACAGGTGCCCCGAACTTCGGACGGGGAAGAGCCACTACTGGCCAAATCGGATAGTTCTCCCTGATGACCAGCAAAGTTCACTGTCTCACCCGGGCAGCCACGCTTCACGGATCAGATAGAAGCATAATAAAATTCAATCCATCCCTCCGATCCTGTGCTCGTACCCCCTCGCCTCCACCTGTCTCCTCTCGCCCTCTCGCTCCATCCAGATTCCCTCTGCCACCACCTCTCCTATCACCGTCAGGTCGCAGGCCCGCCGGGCCGCCTCCAGTCCCTCCGGCCGCACGGTGAATACCAGCTCGAAGTCTCCGCCCGCGCCCATTACCATCTCCAGTGCCTTATCCTTTCCCACCATCTCCACCAGGCCAGCCGCCACCGGCAGCGCCTCTTCCTGCACCAAAAAGCCCACCTGGCTGCACTGCGCCAGATCGGAGAGGGAGAGCGCCAGTCCGTCGCTGTTGTCCATCATGGCAGTGACTGCCCGGCTCCGGGCTAGGGCCCGGCCTTCCTCCAGGCGCGGCTCAGGCTCGAGCAGCTTTGTGATTAGATCGCTCTTTACTTCGTGCTGCCAGGCCCATAATCCTCCCCCCGCGCCGCCCAGAGCGCCCGTGGTGCAGAGCAGATCGCCCGGCTTCGCGCCGCGACGCCGCAGCACCAGATCCTTCTCCACAAAGCCCAGGGCAGTGCCGGTAACCGTCAGCTCATCATGTCGGTCAGTGTCGCCTCCGATGATTGCCGTGCTGTAGTATGCGGCACAGTCTGCCAAACCCGAGAAAAGCTCATCGATGAAATAGAGGTCCGCTTGCGGAGGAAGGCCCGCAGCTATTAGCACACCCGCAGGCTGCGCGCCCATTGCGGCAATGTCGCTCAGGTTTACAGCTACGGCCATCCAGCCAATCTGCCAGGGATTCATGATATCCGGGAAATCCGTCTTGCTGTGCAGCATGTCTGTGGTTACTACCAGATACTTTTCGCCTGCATCAATCACAGCGCAGTCGTCGTTCACCACCCCGCCCAGGATCTCGGAAATTCGCGAGATGATCTCTCTCTCACCAAAAGCGTCTCCTATCATGAATGCCAGCCTTCTTCTTTATGGTTTTTGATGCCTCGTCACCTGGAAAGGCTATTGTATTTTGAGGATTTACAATTTGTATCATGCCCGATTACAAAAGATTATTCATTTCCTCGATGCTCTTTCTTTTTGCTCTCATAATGTCTTCCATGCTTCTGCCGGCGTCTCTTGCCGAGACGAGGGTCTGCTCTCAAGGTTGTGATTATTCAACAGTCCAGTCGGCGCTCAATGCCTCATCCTCGTCCTCATCCACTCAGGATTCAATCATAGTGGAGAGCGGCCGGTACAATGAATCGCTCGTTATCGGCAAGAGCTTATTTCTGCGCGGGCTGGATACGGGGCGGGGCAGGCCCATTCTTTCCCCGCAAAGCGGCAGGATAATATTGGCCGGCTACGGCGCGATACTGCAGGGCTTTGAGGTGGCTGGACCCTCAGCTTCTGCTGGCCTGTTACCGGGCGGCGAGGGCTGCACTCTGGAGGTCATACTTCCCGCCAGCATTTACCTCAATAATTTTGCAGGCAAGACGAGCATCTGCCCGGTCGATCGGGCATCCTGGAATTCCAGCGACCGCATCAATTACCAATATAAAAGCCGGGTGCTGAGCGGCCGCCTGGGCAATTACTGGGCCGATTACAAAGAAACCGATGAGAATGGTGACGGAATTGGCGATCAGCCAGTAATATTGAACGAAAGAAATATAGATTATTATCCGCTAATGGCTCCTGTGGAAAATTACCGTATACCTGAGGAAAAGCAGATAAATGCGGAGCTGATTTCTGCCA
>JAQVZT010000165.1 GCA_028708055.1 Methanothrix sp. | reverse complement strand
CCAGCCTCACCTCTCGCGAGTGGGGCTTTCTCTTCTTCGACGACTCAGGTATGCGTCGGCACAAATCATTCTTCTCGCAGGGTGAGCTTATCGATTATGTGCGGGCCATGGTGCCGCGCCACGTCTACCACTCTGCCGCCTACTACCAGCGCCCCGGCGCGCCCACCATGAAGGAGAAGCTCTGGCAGGGCGCGGACCTCATCTTCGACCTTGACGCCGACCACCTGCGAAATGCGCCTAAAAGCTACAGCGAGATGCTGGAATTGGTAAAGAAGGAGACGCAAAAGCTGCTGGGCTTTCTTACAGCCGATTTTGGCTTTAGCGAGAAGATGATTAGCATTGCTTTCTCTGGCGGTAGAGGTTATCATATTCATATTCGCGATCCGAGAATCTTCACTCTTAAGGGCGATGAACGACGGGAAATTGTGGATTATTTAACTGGCAGAGGACTAGATTTTGATAGTTTCATCGCGAAACAAAAAATTATTGGTGGACATGGAATTGACCTAGTTTATGCGCTGCGATGTCCTCCAGAGAATGCTCCCGGGTGGGGAGGCAGGCTCAATCGTGCGATCATTTCGTTCGTGGAAGATTTATGTAAAATGCCCGAAGATAAGGCGTTAGAGATGTTATCCTCGATCAAGGGAATCAAAGGGAAAAAGTCAAACGAGTTTTATACATATATAAAAACATTTGATCAAATCCTCAATGATGATATTGATGAAGAAACTGCTATTAATAAATTATCTTCAATCGGATGGATCAATGATGCCGAAGACTTTTACTTTTATCTACGATTATCATATCTAATTCGCAAGGGAGAATATGATCTGATTAAGGGCCTAAAATGCTCAAAAAAAATTGATGTAGTTAGATATAAAAAGATATGCGAGCATTTAATCGCGGGCGAAATTGATGAGTCAGAGGCTATAAAAAGGCTTTCTTCTGCAGGAATTTTCCCCTTCAAGCCGATTGTTGAGCAAATCCGGGAGGGCAATTTGGATGGAGTTAAGGGGATATCTGGCAATTGGAATATTTTAGAAAAATATCTAGGTGAAAATAGTATCTCTATTGGGTCTGGATCATATTATGATCGTGAGCGCGGCGAGACAGACGAGCCGGTGACCGCCGACGTCCGCCGTCTGATCCGCTGTCCCGGCAGCCTGCACGGCGGCTCGGGAATGCGCGTGACCCCACTCACCCTGCGCGACCTCCAGGACTTTGATCCCCTGCAAGATGCCGTGGTCTTCGGGGAGGAGGTTGTGCCACTACAAATAATAAAACCCTTCAAGACTCAAATGAAAGGCGAAAGCTTCCTTCTAGTGGAGGGTCCGACAGAGCTGCCTGCCTATATCGCCGTTTTTCTCATGGCGCGGGGCGCAGCAGAAGCTCGCACAAAGCATTAATCTATATATTATTTGACCTTCTGATAACAAGCCCACACAGGGGCATGAAGGTGTAAGGATTGGATCTGGCCAATGCGCTCCGAGAGGAACGCAAATCCGCTGAGCTTCAGCATCTGGATAGGAACTTCTACCAGCAGGTAGGCGTTTATCTGGCAGGCCTCGGCCAGGAGCACTCAGAGGTCGCCGATCCTTTCAGCGTCGAGGCTCAGATTCTGCAAGATACCCTCAAGAGCGAGAAGAATAGCGTCAACAAGCTCATAGACCAGCGAGTGAAAAAGATAGTTCGCAGGGCACTGCGCAGCGCCAGGTCAGCTTCTCGGGAAGAAGCCCTCCCCGGCATGACCGAGGAGGAGGAGGAGATCTACCGGCAGATGCTCTCAGCCATTGCCTCGGGACGCGAGGCCATCCTGGCTCATGTGGCTCACACCGAAAGGCCTTTAATGGGCAAGAAAGATATACCTCGGGAATACGAAATTGTGCGGTTGCTGGATAGTGTTCCTCTGTTCGTGGGAGTTGACGGGAGAAATTACCTTCTCGGGAAGGATGATGTGGCTGTGCTCCCGGCCGTTCACGCCAGGAATCTGTGCAACAAGAAGTTAGCTTCTGAAGTGAAGATTGAGAGATGATGTATCGTGAAGATGCCAAAAAAGCTTAACGCTTATTGTCCGTTCTGCAAAAAGCATACCCCCCAAACCGTTGAGAGAGTGAGAAAAGGCCGGGCTTCCTCGCTGACCCATATCACGAGGCAGAAGTCTCGGGCCAATGGCATAGGAAATCAGGGAAAGTTCTCTAAAGTTCCTGGTGGCGATAAGCCAGTCAAGAGGCTGAATCTGCGCTACCGGTGCAGCACCTGCAAGAAGGCCCACAACCGTCCGGGATTCAGAGCAGGCAAATTCGATCTGGTGGAGGGATAGATCTGCCGAGCAAGTTCGTCAAGGTAAAGTGCAACGACTGCGAGAATGAGCAGGTAATATTCGCCCATGCCTCTACGGTTGTTAAATGCCTGGTCTGCGGGCGTACTCTGGCCGAGCCCACTGGCGGCAAGGCTGATATCAAGACCACCATCGTCGAAGTCTTAGAGTGATCAGTAATGCAACGTGAGGGCTGGCCTGAGGTCGGGTCTCTGGTCGTCTGCACTGTGACTCAGGTAGTGGACTTCGGAGCTTTCGTATCCATAGACGAGTATGCCGGTAAGCAGGGCCTGATTCACATCTCTGAGGTGGCCAGCGGATGGATCAAGTACATTCGCGACCACGTCCGAGAGGGGCAGAAGATAGTCTGCAAGGTATTGAATGTGGATACCTCCAGGCATCATATCGATCTTTCTCTGAAAGATGTTAATGAGCACCAGCGCCGCGAGAAGATTCAGGAGTGGAAGGCAGACCAGAAAGCCTGGAAATGGCTGGAGATGGCCTACAAGGATCGGCCCGAGGACGTTAAGCGCGTTGCTGATGCTCTGGTTGCAGCCTTTGACAGCCTCTATCTGGCGATGGAGGAGGCCGCGATCAGTGGCGCGGATGCTCTTAAGGATGTGGTTCTGACTGAAGATGATATTAAGATACTGGAGAGCCTCTCCCGGGATAACGTCAAGATACCATCGGTTGATATCAGCGGTTATGTGGATATCACCTCTCCTGCACCGGATGGCGTAGAGGTGATCAGGAAGGCCCTCAAGCAAGCCAAGCGCATAAAAGACAAAGATGCCACGCTCTTCATCACCTACATCGGAGCGCCGCGCTACAGAATTCATGTAACTGCGCCAGACTACAAGCATGCCGAGTCTGTTCTCAAGAAGTCTGCTCAGGCAGTGGTGAAATATATAGAGCAGCACGGCGGAGAAGGCACCTTCCTTAGAGATGCATGAGAAGCAAAATCCTGCGGTGTACGGCCTGCCGCCGATACACCCTTAAGGATATCTGTCCAGTATGTGGGGGCCATACTGCTGTTACTAAGCCCGCCAGATTCTCTCCCGACGACCCTTACGGTAAGTACCGGAGAGCTCTCGGCCAGGAGGCAAAATGAAGGAGACCCTGGTATCCCGTATCAAAGATGTAACCCTTAAGGACCCGATTCTCATTGAAGGTCTGCCGGGCGTGGGCCATGTGGGAAAGCTGGTGGCCGATCATATGGTGGAAGAGCTGAAAGCCGAGAAGATCATCGAGGTCTACTCGCCTCATTTTCCTCCCCAGGTCATGGTAAACACGGACGGCACCATAAAGCTGGTCCGAAATGAGATCTATGCCTATCATGGCAAAGATGGAGAGCCTGATCTGCTCATCCTCATCGGCGACTATCAGAGCGCCACCAATGAGGGGCACTACGAGCTTTGCGATATCTTCCTGGACATAGCCGAGAGCTATCATGTGAAGAGGATCTATGCATTGGGCGGATATGGCACAGGTCAGTTCGTGGACAAGCCTACAGTCATGGGGGCGGCCACAAGTGTTCCGCTCGTGGATGAGATGAAGCAAAAAGGGGTTGTCTTTCACGAAAATGAGCCCGGCGGCGGGATAATCGGCGTCTCTGGGCTGCTCCTGGGCATGGGGGCATTGCGGGGCATCGATGTGGTCTGTCTAATGGGCGTGACCTCCGGCTATCTGGTCGATCCCAAAGCAGCTTCCGAGGTCCTGCGAATTCTTTCCGATATTCTGGGCATTACCGTTGGCATGCAGGCTCTGGAAGAGAGGGCCAAGGAGATGGAGAAGATCATAGGCAAGCTGCAGGAGATGGAGCGGGCCCAGGCTCCCTATGAGGCGATGGGTGATGAAGATCTCAGATACATCGGATAGTCTCGATGGTCTACTGAATTTCGGGCATAAGCTCATCTCCCTGGCCTTGCAGGAGGGCGCGGAGCAGGCTGAGGTCTGCGGGATGATCGGCCGATCTGTGGACATCGATTTGCGAAGGGATGCGGTTGATCTGGCCAGCGAGAGCTTTCATCGCGGACTGGGGCTCCGGGCAGTCATCGCTGGTGGAGTGGGCTTTTCCAGCACCAGCGATATGTCGCTCTTGCCGTATGTGGCCAAAAGCGCTGTGCTATCCGCCCGGGCCAGGGGGAGAGACGAGTCTTGGAGATCTCTTCCCGAGCCAAAAGAAGTGGTGCATCCCGAGGGCATCTTCGACACCCGTTTGCAGGAGATTGGGCCCGAGGATTGTCTTGACCTGGCGGAGAGCATGCTCTCCGGCTGCCGGGCCGTCAGAGGTGCTGAGCCTGTATCCGGAAGCGTCGCCTGCGCGAGCGGCAGCCATTTTGTCCTGAACTCGCTGGGAATGCAGCTTGTAGAGGCTTCAACTCTTATGCATGCCTCAATGGAGACCATAGCCCACGGGTCGGATGTGGCCACAGGCAGCGATTTCTATTTCGCCCGCTCTTACTCGCCATCTCTGGAGGATGTCGGGCGAGCGGCAGGGGAGCAGGCATGCTCTTCTCTGGGTGCTGTCAAAGCGGAGAGCGGAACCTACGATGTGCTTTTAAGGCCTCTGGCGGTGGCCGAACTGCTCGACTACACCCTGCTTCCCGCCGTTTCCGCAGACAATGTGCAAAAAGGCCGATCGTCTCTCCGGGGACGGGTGGGCGAGAGGGTGTCCGCCGAGAGCCTCCTGATTGCCGATGACGGTCTTCTTTCCGGGGGAATAGACTCTTCCGCCTTTGATGGCGAAGGAGTACCATCTCAAAGGACGGCCATAATCGAGGATGGCGTCTTGATGGGCTATCTTTATGACAGCTATACCGCTGGAAAAGAGGGCACAAAGTCCACAGGCAATGCAGTGCGCGCCGGGTACACCGGCGTTCCCAGCGTGGGAATTCGAAACCTCATAGTCGGCTCCAGGGCAGGCCGGGATTTGCTGGCGGAGACAAAAGGCATCGTGGTGAATAGCCTCATTGGAGCTCATACCGCTAACCCCATCTCCGGGGACTTCTCTGTAGAAGCCAAAAATGCCTTCCTGATTGCTCCCGGACAGGCGTCAAAGCCCATTGGATCTTTGATGCTGGCCGGAAATTTCTTCGAGCTGATAAAAGATATCGAGGTTGGCAGAGATGTACGGGCTGTGGGGGCAATTGTCACGCCAACTGTAAGAGTCAGAATGAAGGTAGTAGGTAGCTAATAGGTAGCTAAAGGTGATTTTTGATGATTATTGGAGGGCCTGCCTCCCAGCTACTCGCTGGCCGGGTGGCCACAATTTTAAATGAAACGCTTGCTCTTTGTGATTACAAGACATTTCCCGATGGCGAGTCTTACACGCAGGTCGTAACGCCTCTGGATGATGAGATCGTAATAATCCAGTCGACTCCAACCGATCAGGACCTGGTCTATCTCTTGCAGCTTCTGGATGTCTGCCGGGATCGGCGGGTATCAGTGGTCATCCCCTACTTCGGGTATGCCCGTCAGGATAAGATCTTCAAGCCGGGCGAGCCCATGACTGCAAGGGCGGTTGCCGGGGCCTTGAGTCCGTTTTTAAAGAATGGTCGCGTCAAACTGGTAAACATCCATGCTCCTTCCATCATGGCTCATTTCCAGTGCCCCATCGAGAATCTGGATGCGACGAGCCTGCTCGCTGAGCGGATCGCTAGCCTTGGGCTCAGGGACACCGTGGTAATCTCTCCGGATAAGGGGGCGATGGCAATGGCCCGCACTGCGGCAGCCTGTCTGGGATGTGACTCGGACTATCTGCAAAAGAC
>JAQVZT010000164.1 GCA_028708055.1 Methanothrix sp. | reverse complement strand
CAATCATGCCGGAACGGTTTTGCCAGGTGCCGTCTACGTTATCCCAGAGGGCACCGTCACTGCCTCGAGCCAGAATGTGCATTTTGCCCTGAAGATCGAATATCAGATGGGGATTCGAAGCGATTTTTCCGCCCAGATTCGACCATTCCCCTGTGGTCAGGTCCTTTATGAGCAATTCGCCGTCATCGCTCTTGACTGCGATCTTGATATGCCCATCCGGAGACAAAGCGGCGCTGGGATTGGACGCAGCATGTCCGCCCAGGTTTGTCCAGCCTGTGACCGATGACCAGTCAAACAGAGCGCCATCGATCCCTACGGCAGATGCATGGATCACACCCAGGCTATCTCGGACTGCACAGGGGTCGAAAGCTATTGCCCCGCCCAGTCCTTGCCAGACGCCATCAACGTTATCCCAGAGGGCATTATCTGTGCCTCTTGCCAGAATGTGGATTTGGCTCCGGTCGTCCTCGATGATAAAGACGCCGGAGGCTGCAAGACCGGATATGTTATCCCAATGACGCTCATTGATGTTGAAAGCCAGAAGAGCATTTGATGAGTCCGCCACTGCCGCAATGCTGCGGTTTTCGTTAACTGTATTATCCGAAACAATGGGTGCGATAATTTGAGAATCGTTTTGTGCGCTCCGGTTACCATCATCTGGCATTTCGGCAAAGCCAGCAATGACACCGAAAATCAGTACTGATAAGGCCGCAATTGGGAATACACACGATCGCATTTAAAGGCTCCACGCATCATATGCTATGATTAGTTACATCTATTTATATTTTTTTAATGATAAGCCGCGATCGAACCTGAAAGGGATGAAATCCGCGAGATATTAATATAAGATTTCGTGATGCGAATGGAAAGATCTATACCTGATAGCTGCGGTAGCCATATCGAATGGCTCTGCTGGAGATTAAGGGTGTATCCAAGCAATTTTTTGCGGACGGAAAGGAGATGACAGCCCTCCAGGACATCAACCTGGACATTAAGGAAAATGAGTTTGTCTGCTTCATCGGCCCATCGGGCTGCGGCAAGACCACGCTGTTGCGCATTGTGGCGGGCCTTGAAGAAGCGACTGAGGGCACGGTGACTCTTGACGGCGACCCCATAAAAGGCCCCGGACCGGAGAGGGGCATGGTCTTCCAGGAGTACTCGCTATTTCCCTGGAGAACAGTCATCGATAACATTGTCTTCGGCCTGGAATTAAAAGGCGTACCCGCCGGAGAGCGGCTGGCTCAGGGCAGGCAGTACCTCAAGATGGTGGGCCTGGAGAGGTTTGAAACGCGCTATCCTCACGAGCTGTCCGGAGGGATGAAGCAAAGGGTGGCCATCGCTCGCGCTCTGGTCAACCGCCCTAAAGCTCTGCTCATGGATGAGCCCTTTGGAGCCCTGGACGCCCAGACGCGCAACCTCATGCAGTCCGAACTTCTGCGCATCTGGCAGGAGGAGAGAAAGACCGTGGTCTTTGTGACCCACAGCGTTGATGAGGCCATTTACCTCGCCGACCGGATAGTCATCATGTCTGCCAGGCCGGGAAAGATCAAGGATATCATTGAGATTGACCTCCCCCGCCCCCGCAATAGAACCAGCTCTGCGGTCAATGTCATAAGGGATCGCATCCTCTGCGATCTGCGCTCTGAGATTGTGACCTGCTGAGACACATGAAAGGCAAATCGTTGCGATTCCTTTTTCCTTTCTAAGGGGTGAATTTGCTCTCAATCACCATCTCGGGCCAGCCAAAGCCCGCCGCCCCTGATTGGTCAGCCCGCTCGCTGATATGCCATTGGGCAGGCAGGAGCCACCCGCCTCAGTCCCGCTCTGGTTTGTGACAAACCCTTCCATCTCCAGGACGCCCAGGCGTGCCCCAAGCTCCTCCGCTTCGATTTTTACCAGGGAATTGATCCGGTCTGCTTTTGGAAAGGATATCCTGAGGTCGGCTATCGCCTTCAGGATGTCGAAATCGATTTTTTCCATAGTTCATCACTCCATTGGATCATAGTCCGATCCTGTCATTATGGAGCCGTTTTGGCTCCGGGCGGGAAGAACTCATCCCGCAGCTTCCAGACGGCCTTCATGGTCAGGTCTTCGCCTTCGAAGATGATCTGCCGGCTCTCTTTATCATTATCCTTCCGGCCTTTGAGGTAGCGGGTCACATTCATCCAGCGGATGGTCTCTTTACTGGTCCTCTCGTCAGTCTGGCGGATGACGAGGTAGACGTCGATCGGCTGGCTGACCCAGTATTCCAGGTGGCGATCGTTCTCTACATCGAAGATCTCCCGCCCGTCTCTCCGGCGCGTTCGCAGGTAGGAGTTGCCGCTCTTCAGCTGCACATAGATCTTCCTGCCACTTGGCTGGCCGTCGTCATCCCGGAATTCCACCTCGCCGTCGATACCGTAATCGAACATGCTCACTGTGCGGAAGACCTGACTGGCCTCACCACAAATCGCCATCATGTGGCCGATCAGTATTTGCTCCAGAGACTGGGCGTCAAGCTGCCGCTTGGCCTCTTGCTCCATTGCCAGAATTCTTCGCGCCACAGGATCGCTCTTCAGCCGTTGCTCGATGAAGTCGATCAGTTGCACTCGCTCGTCGCAGTTCTGGCAGGTGATGAAATCCTTCCCTGCCTGTAAACGCTTTTGCACAATATTGAGATCCGTAACGGGCGTACTGCAATTGGTGCACACATACCGCCGGTCCCGCGTCACATTGCAGCCATAGCGGTCCAGGTGCTGGTGCACGTACTCGATGAAGATCACCTTCAGCTCTTCCGGGGTCTGCAGGTCAAAGAACAGGCTGATTGTCGCCTGGCCCTCACCCTGGCGGTTGTCTATCTTCATCCCAAGCAGATGACCACGGCGGGAGCTGAACTCGGCAGCGTTCCGCCACAGCTCTTTGTGCTCGAACTCCTGGCTGTACCAGAGCCTGACAACCAGAGTGGTCCAGATCGTCTGCCACTCCCCGCCAAATGTGTAGGAGACGAAAATATTCGGATCATGTGGAATATCCTTCTCCCTGCGGTACTGCGATGGGAAGACCAATTCCCGGCCATGCGGTGTTTCTTCGGCGATGCATAGAGAGTGATCGAGAAACGTCTGCACCATCGCCCGCAACAGCAGCTCCTCGTCAGGCCGCGGCAACCGGTCTACGCCCGTGAAATCGAAGTCCGGGCTGTAGATGTCCGACTCCAGCACGCAGCCGATCTCGTCCTGGTGGGTGCGGGCGGCGCGGATGATGGCACCAGCGTAGCCGTTAAGCAGCTCTGGCTGGAGGAGCACCAGGTCTCCGAACTTCAGGGGCAGAGCCAGGCCGTGATTGGCAAGCAGGGTCACTGCCGTTCGCACTTCGGATTTGCCGAACTGCTCGCCCGGCAGGGCCTCTTCCAGCCGCTGGGCCAGCTCCGAAAAGCGCAGCATGCGGATGTCCGCAGTGTCACGCATCTTCATCAGGGCCTCTTTCAGCTCAGCCAACAGCCGTGGCGTAGCGGTCCAGGGCAGCATGTCCCAGGGGATGCGATCTGCGATGAGCTGCTTCAGCCTGGACGGCTCTCCGCCGTTCGACCCGTCCGAGCAGTTCAAGCCGGTCTTGGCGCTGGTGGCAAGATACTCGGCGAAGCCATGATCTCTGGCAAAGCGCTCAATCTTGGCATCGCTGAGCTTCATGTAGCCCACATCGACCTGGGAGAATACCAGCAGGCGCTCTGCATTGCATTTCGTCCCACCATTGCAGGCGGTATCAAGAGCCTTGAGCCAGTCGCCAGCCTCGGCAAATGGATCGTCCTTCTGGGGATTGATCAGCAGCAGGGCGAGAGCAGTCTCGTCCAGGAAGAGCCGGTGAATCAGCCGGTAGTCCTCCTGCCCGGCCAGGTCCCAGAGCAGTGCCTCGCGGTCGAGGGTGACATCGGGCAGCAGAGGCAGCTGTAGCGGCCAGACGTTCATGCCGTGGGTACGGTCTTTCACCACGTACTTGTCTTCGATCAGCCGGTATGCCAGAGAGGTCTTGCCGACAGTGCCTTCGCCGAGCAACACCACTTTGGCGTTCACATAGCAGCGAGCCGGTTCGGCAAGCGAAGCGGCTCGAACGTCTGAGAGGCGGTAGACGAAAATCGATCCTTCTGTTGTGCCCACCGCGAGCCGGGAACCATCCGGGCTGAAGGCGACGGAAATTGGGGAGTTGTTAAATCTGAGCTCGATCACCTGCAAGCATGCTCCAGACTTTAAATCCCAGAGACGAACAGTGTCGTCAATGAATCCAGTGGAGGCGATCAAGGAGCCATCGATGGAGATGGCGACTGACATCACTGATGCGCTGTGACCCTCCAGCGTCCCGAAGCATGTTTTCGCTTCCAGATCCCAGATCTTGACAGTCATGTCATCTGAACCCGAAACGGCAAACTGCCCATCCGGAGTGATCTGGATTGAGTACACAGCATCAGAATGGCCTTTCAGCGTCGCCAGGCACTCGCTCGTTTCGAGGTCCCAGAGCAGGATGTGCCCACCACGATGCCCCGATAGCGCTTGTGTACCGTTCGGGTTGACGGCAATGCTAAAAACGCCATCGTTGTCTGCTGTCCCGCAAGGAATGGTCCTGATGCACGAACGTGAAGCTAGATCCCATAGCTTTAGGTTAATTACTCCTTGATAGATGTCTTGGCTCGAAAGCACATGATTGCCATCTTTGAGTGCGGTCAACGATCGAACATAAGATGTGTGTTCTTCCAACTTCACTCGTTCTTGGCCTGTTTTTACATTCCAAACGCGAACGGTTTCGTCATCCGACCCTGACAATATCTGCCCCCCATCAGGCGTGATCGCCACGGATGTCACGCGCTTCTTATGCCCGTTCAGCGTCTTCCGGCATTTGCCGCTCTTCAGATCCCATACCTTGACCGTATCGTCATCCGAACCAGACGCCGCCCATTTTCCATCCGGGCTGACCGCCACGCTATTGACAAAGCCCTCATGCCCCGTGAGCTTGCGTTCCCACACAGCCAGCGGCTCGGCCCGTTCTCCCGGCTGCTTATCCTGCTTGCGCTTCCCCGTCTTCTTCTCCGGCACTGGCTGTTCTGCGGTTGGCGCACCCTCCACCCGGCACGCAGCCAGCAGTTCGTCGAATGCGCCTACAGTTTCCTGGCGAAAGTCCACGTGCTTGTAGCGGCGCAGGGTGTCTGGCAGATTGCAGTCGGCGAGCAGCAGCGGAACGAAGCGCCGACCGGCATTTGTCGGATCGCGGAAGAGGACGGTGCTGCGCTCAAGCGCCACCCAATCCGAGCCCAGAGCGGCGGGCGAGAGGCAGAGCACCTGCACCCGCGCCGCCTCCAGGCCCCGCTCGATGGACAGGTAAATGTCATCCCCGGGCTTGATGGCCCATTCATCAAACCACACCCGCAGCCCGGCCTCCTTCAGCCGTTCGGCCAGATTGCGAACCTGCGATTTGTCTTGGGAGTTATGGCTGAGAAAAACATCATAGGTAAAGCGATCTGCCAGGCCCTATCCCTCCTACTTTCAATCTCTGCATAATTGCCGCCGCCGTAATCAGCAGTCCCGCGAACTGATCAGCAAAGGCAATGGAGCGCAACGAAATTGCCATCCTGTGGAATGCCTTGTTACCATCCCTGTATTTGAACTTCTCCACAGTTTGAGGGATCTCTTATTTCGGTTTCGCCATTAACCTACGAGGTTGCCGCAGATCGCAGGTCAGAGAGGGACACAACCGAAATCGCCTTCAGACTTTAAGATGATGAAAAAGACTATCGAATAGAACCCGCAGGTTGAACTGGCGGACAGGAAGGCTCGCAAGGTACAGGTTCAATGAAAATATTCAATGCTAATCGAGAGTGAGAGCTTTCTTTCCCTCTCACCTGCTCGTGCTCAGCCGCGCATGGCAGCCCTCCCGCAGCCATGGTTCGTCGTCTGCATCATCTCCTTACACATTGCCATCATTCAATCCCTTCCCGGATCGCTGAATCTGCCCATGAACAGGATAGTTCCCTTCTCTTTATCATGGATAAAGAAAATAAATGGGTGATCCGCCCAGAAGTCCGGCGGGCCGTATCCCGGCATACATGCCATCACATTAGAAGCCCCAG